>JAFDET010000086.1 GCA_019310195.1 Deltaproteobacteria bacterium | reverse complement strand
GGCCGGCGCCGCCGGCGGTGCGGTGCTGGGCAATGCGGGCCGCGGCGCTGCCACCGGCGCCGCCGCCGGAGCGGCCGCCGGATTCGTGCGCGGCGTGTTCCGCTCGCGCGACCCCGACCCGCTGCACAAGCGCTACGTCGAGATCTGCCTGCGCAACGAGGGCTACCAGGTCATCGGCTGGAGGTAGCAACGCGGGCCTGCTGCGAGCGGCCCGGCCGTGCCGTAGGATGGTCGGGCCGTGGCCGCCCAAGCCGACACCATGGTCGGCCGCCTACGCGCGCAGCTGGCGCGCTTCCTGCGCTGGCTCGTGCGCCTACGCGGGTCGCCCGAGGCCATCGGCCTGGGCGTCTCGGTCGGGATCCTGGTGGCCTTTACCCCGACTCTCGGGTTCCAGATCATCCTGTCCACAACGCTGGCCACGCTGCTGAACGCGAGCCGGCCCGCCGCGGTGCTGATGACCGCGATCACCAGCCCGCCCACGATCCCACCGATCTACGCCTTCACCTACTGGGTGGGCAGCCTGGTCTGGCCGGGCCCGCCCGTGGCTGAGGCCACGGCCATGCTGGGCGATGCGTTCGCACAGCTGGCCCATCTGGAGTGGAACCAGATCAGCGCGCAGATGCGCGCCCTCGGTTCCATCGGCCGGGACGTCTTCGTCCCGCTGTGGATCGGCGGCGTCGCCGTGGGGCTCGTGGTCGGCGGGGCCGCTTACGTGCCCACGGTGCGCTTCGTCCGCTTCTCGCGGCGGCGCATGGGGCGGCTGCGGGCTGCCGCGAGCAAGGTGCGAGGCCGCGTCCACCTTCCGCGGCGTCGGCGCTAGGAGCCTGACCCAAGATGGAGTGCGCCGGCGCCGCGTCTCGACGCCCGGGCCGGCGCACTCCATCTTGGGTCAGGCTCCTACTCCGCTTCGCAGGCGATCCGATCGCCGAAGCGATCCCAGCGCCACTCGGCGCCGATCCAGGTCAGCGGATTCAACAGCTCCAGCCAGCCCCCGTTGAAGTCCCAGGAGAAGTAGAATCTCCAGGCCGGGCCCTTGAACTCCTCGAAGCGCACGGTGCCCCAGATGCGACTGTCGTTGGAGTTGTCCCGGTTGTCACCCATCATGAAGTAGCGCCCCGGCTCGACGGTGAACTGGGTGCGCTCGGGGCCACGCATCCCCGGGATGTCGAGCCAGTCATGTGTGCAGCCGGGAAGGCTCTCGCGGTGGCGGATCAGGGTGCGCCCGTACTCGTCCTCGAAGGTCTCGCCGCTGTTCTCGCTGGGGACCACCTCGCCGTTCACGGTGACGACACCGTTCCTGACCTCCACCGTCTCCCCCGGCAGAGCGACGATGCGCTTGATGAAGTCCTCCCTGGGCAGGTCGGGGCGGCGGTCGGCCGGCACCACGCCGGTGCCATGACGCGCCGCGCTGAACACCACCACGTCGCCGCGACGCGGCTCGCCGTGTCCCGGGAAGCGGAAGTCCGTGAACGGAACACGCGGCCCGTAGGCCAGCTTGTCGACGAAGAGGTGGTCGCCGATCAGAAGGGTCGGAAACATCGAGCTCGACGGGATCCGGAACGAGTCGATCACGAAGATGCGCAGCAGCAGGGCCAGCCCGACGGCCAGCACCACCGGGCCCACCTCTTCGAAGATGCGACGCCACACGGCTAGCGGCTCCCTTCCCGCTTCAGCGGGGGCGGCGGGGCCGCCACGGCGGGAAGCTCGCCCTCGAGCGCCAGGCCCTCCAGCCGCTCGACCGCGTCGAACGCCTGGGACTCCGCGACGAAGGGGTGGTCTCGGCCCAGGGCAACGGCCGCCAGTAGCAGCGCCAGCCCCACCACCAGCGCGCCCTCGGTTGCGCCCAGCAGGCCGCCGGCGCCGCGATCGAGCCAGCCCAGGCCGACCGCACGCGCCCCGCGGCGCACGATCCGCCCGACCACCGCTCCCAGGACCAGCACGCCGACGGCGATGCCGATCCCGGCCAGCACCGTGGCGACCCGCGGGTCCAGGTCGGTCTCGGTGACGCGCATCAGCCAGTCGGCGCCCGGGCTCGCCCCGAAGCGGACAGCGAAGCAAGCCGCCGCCAGGGACACCACGGAGAAGACCTCGCGCGCCAGGCCCAGGTAGAGACCGCGCAGGGCGGCCAGGCTCAGAACGGCAATTGCAGCAAGGTCGGCGGGAGGCATGGAGCGCAGAGTCTACAATGACCAGGATGCGAGGCGACTCGGGCGAGCTGGATGCGGTGGTGGTGGGAGGCGGGCACAACGGGCTCGCGGCCGCCGCCTACCTGGCCCGTGCAGGGCTCCGCACCCGGGTCTTCGAACGCCGCTCGCTGCTGGGCGGCGCCTGCGTAACCGAGGAGCTCTGGCCCGGCTTTCGCGTGTCCCGGGCGGCCTACGTGGCGGGCCTGCTGCGCCCGGCGCTGGTGCGGGAGCTCGCGTTGGAGCGCCACGGCCTGCGGCTACTGCGCCGGGACCCCTCCTCCTTCTCTCCGCTTCCGGACGGGCGAAGCCTGCTGCTGGGCTCCGATCCGGCCGCCAACCGCGCCGAGATCGGACGCTTCTCCGAACGCGACGCCGCCCGCTACCCGGACTACGAGGCCTTCCTGGACCGGGTGGCTCGGGCGCTGGAGCCGCTCCTCGATACCCGCCCGCCCGACACGGGTCGGCCGCGGCTGCGCGAGCTGGGACCGCTCCTGCGCAGCGGCCTGCGGCTCCTGGCCCTCCGGCGCGAGTTGCCGGCGGCCCTGGGCCTGTTGCTGGGCCCGGCGCGCCCGGCCCTGGAGAGCTGGTTCGAGAGCGAGCCGCTGCGCGCCACCCTGGCCACCGACGCGGTGATCGGGGCCTGGGCCTCACCGGCCTCGCCCGGGACCGGCTACGTCCTGTTCCACCACGTGATGGGCGAAACCGGCGGCCAGCGCGGAGTCTGGGCCTACGTGGCCGGTGGGATGGGCGCGCTCTCCGAGTCGCTGGCGGCGGCCGCGCGCGCCTCCGGCGCCGAGCTGGAACGCGACGCGCCGGTGGCCCGCATCCTGCTGCGCGACGGTCGCGCCGTGGGTGTGGAGCTGGAGGACGGCCGCACCATCGAGGCGCGCTTCGTGCTCAGCAGCGCCGACCCGCACCACACCTTCCTCGGCCTGGTCGGGAGCGACGCGCTGCCCCAGGAGTTCGCGCGCGCGATCGAGTCGCTCGACTTCCGCAGTCCGTCGCTGAAGCTCAACCTGGCGCTCGACCGGCTTCCGGAGTTCACGTCCCGGCCGGGCGGCGCGGGTCCCCACCACCGCGGAACCATCCACGTGGGGGCCCTGGACCTGGACGCTCTCGACGAGTCCTTCGCCGCCGCTCAGGCCGGGCGGCTGCCCGAACAGCCCATGCTGGAGCTGACGCTGCCGTCGGTCTTGGACCCGGGCCTCGCCCCGCCCGGGAAGCACGTAGCGTCGCTCTTCGTGCAGCACGTTCCGTGGGAGCCCCAGGGAGGCGGTTGGAGCGCCGCGCGCGAGCCCTTCGCCGATCGGGTGCTGGCGCTGGTCGACCAGGTGGCGCCGGGCTTCTCTGCCAGCGTCCTGCACCACGAGGTGCTGGCCCCGCCGGACCTGGAGCGGATCTTCGGGCTGACCGGCGGGAACATCTTCCACGGCGCGATGACGCTGGACCGGCTCTTCCTGTTGAGGCCGGTGCCGGGGGCGGGCCGCTACGCGACGCCCATCCCGGGCCTCTACCTGTGCGGCGCGGGAGCCCACCCGGGCGGCGGCGTCATGGGCGCCTGCGGCCGCAACGCAGCCGCCGCCGTCCTCGCCGACCGGAACTGACGGGACAGTCCCGCTGGTTCCTATGCGAGGGGGGCTTGATGGATGTAGGCCCGGAGGCTCTGGATCTCCTCGACCTGCTCCTCGATCTCGTCTCGCAGCAGATCTCGCATCGAGAGCATCGCCACGACCTCGTCGTCCTCGATCACGGGAAGGTGTCGGCAGCCCGCCTCCTGCATCTTCTCGAGGCATTGGCTGCGCCGCTCTTCCACGTGAGCGGTAACCACGTCGCCGGTCATGACCTCGCGCACGCGCACGGCGGCCGGGTCCCGGCCCGGCACCACGATGCGCGTCATGAGGTCGCGCTCCGAGAAGACGCCGACCAGGCGGCGGCCGTCGAGCACCACCAAGGCGCCGACCCGCGCCGACTCCATCCTGCGGGCTGCGTCGAGCGCGGTCTCGTTCGGACCGGCGTACACGAGGTTCCGATTCCTGAGTAGGACCTTGACCTTGTGCATGACCGACCTCCTGATTCTTGATCCATCGGACCACGAATCGGACGGTCTGGCAAGCCGCGTCCCAGGGGAAGCCCGGAGCGCTCTCCCCCTCGGGGATCAGGGGGTTCCGGCTGCCTTGACCATGCGGATGTAGGTACGCGCGTCATCCCGGGCCGGATCGCGCTCGAGGACGGCGCGCCACTGCTCCACCGCCTCGCCGGCACGGCCCAGGGTGTAGAGCGTCAGGCCGAGCTGGACCCCGGCATCCAGAAGCTGCGGCCGGTCTCGCCGCACTCGCAGCAGCTCGCGGATCGCGCGGTCGGGATAGCCGGCGTCGCGAAGCGTGGCGCCCAGGCGCACGCGGATGTCGTGGAAGCCCGGGCAGCGGTCCAGCGCCTTGCGGTAGGCCTCGATCGCCTCGGCCAGCTCGCCCACCTCGCGGTAGGCGTCGCCCAGGGCGGCGTGCAGGTTGGCCAACTTGCCCCGTGTGGTCGAGTCGAGCCGCGCCGCCTCCTCACCATTGGCGCCCGCCTCGGCCGTGAGGCGAGCATGAGCCTGCTGGGTCAGCTCGCGCGCACGCGTGTAGGCACCCTGGGTTTCGTACACGCTGGACAACGCGAGCAACGCCTCGGCGTAGTCCGGGTTGATGCCCAGCGCCTGCTCCAGGCTGTGCGCGGCTGAGCCCAGATCGCCCTGGCGCTCGTAGCTGACGCCCAGCATGTAGTGGACGTCCGCCCACTCACGGCAGGACGGCAGCAGCCGTTCCAGATGCCGGACCGCAGTGTCGGCATCGCCGCGCTCGAAGCCCTGGCGTCCGAGGCGGTAGGCCTCGCGTTGGCGCGCGTCCACGCGCTACTGGGCCGCGGGGATGAGATCCGCTGCCGCGTCGGCTACCTCGGTGCCCTCGTAGTTCTCGAGGATCACCTGGAAGATGCGCTTCGCCTCGTCGTTGAGGCGCATCTCCTGGTAGCAGACACCCAGCTGGTACAGGGCCTCGGCGTCCAGCCCCAGGCCCGGGAACTCGTTGAGCACGTCGCGGAAGCGGTCGGCGGCCGACTGGAACTCGGCGCGATCCATGTAGAACTCGGCGACCATCATCACGCTGCGGCCCAGCCTGGTGCGCAGCTCGCGCCAAAGCTCCTCGGCCTCTTCCGACTCCGGCGTATACGGGTACGTGGACATCAGCTTGTCCAGGTACTTCAGCGCCTCGCGGGTCGGCCGCTGGTCACGGTTCGGCGCACGCGCGCGCTCGTAGTGGCACATGCCCGCCTTGAGCAGCGTGTAAGGAACCCGCTCGTGGTTGGGATGCAGCTCCGGGAAGTCCTGGTAGTAGGAGAGGGCCTCCTCGTAGCGCTTGTCGTCGTAGTAGGCGTCCGCGATACGAAGCTCGGCCATCACCGCGTAGTCGCTGTACGGATAGTTGTCGATGACTTCCTGGAACTTGTCGATCGCCGCCTGGTAGTTCACGTAGGTGTAGAACGGCATCATGGTGTGGCCGTCCAAGATGGCTATGGCCTCGTCGAAGAGCACCTCCGCGGAGGGCGGCTCGAGAGCGACCTGCTCATCGGGCGTGCTTGCGCAGGCCAAGCCGAAAGCCACGGCCACCAAGGCCACCTGGAAGCGCCGGACGATCGCTATGGTCACGGCTGAACCCCCCATCTACTCGTCCCATTTCACGTCGTAGACCAACGGCGCAAGCTACCGAATCCATTGAACCGGTGTCAATTTTGCTAACGTCATGGCCCGCCCGGAGGTGTCCCGTGTCCCACAGCGCCCGAAACCTGAGATTCGACCGGCGCTTGGCGCGCCGACGCGGCTGGATCGCCCCGGAGGAGCTCGAGCGAGAGCTCTCCGACTTGCCGGACGTGTCCGCCAAGATCCAGCCCCCGGAAGACGAGCCCATGGAGGCCGCGGCGGCGCCCGCGCAGACCCCGAGCCCGGGGGACGGCTCCGCCGACCCGGTCGCGGGCGCTTAGCTGGCGCGGCCACGCAGCGCCGCCGTGCTCAAGGCGAAGCTCGGTGAGCAGCTCGAGACCTGGGTCCCCCGGATCCTGCCGTTCGTTTTCAGCCGTCGGCTGTCGCCGGCCGCCCTTACCGTCACCGGGACGCTGATCTGCCTGACCTCGGCGGTGGCCTTCGCCCTGGGTGAGTTCCGCTGGGGCGGCGGACTGCTCCTGGCCGGCGGCGCCTTCGACATCCTGGACGGGATGGTGGCGCGCCGTCACGGCATCGAGTCCAAGGTGGGCGCCTTCCTGGATTCGACCCTGGACCGCCTGGTGGACATGGCGTTGCTGGTGGGGCTGATGATCCACTACGCGGTCGCCGGCGAGCCGCTCTGGGTCGCCCTGGCCGGCTTCGTGCTGATCACGAGCGTGATGACGTCCTACGCCAAGGCCCGCGCCGAAACCCTGGGCCCGATCATCGGAAAGGGGATCTTCGAGCGCGGCGAGCGCATCCTGCTGCTCATCCTGGCCGGGCTCACGGGCTGGATGGTGCCCATCCTGGGCATCCTGGCGGTGGGCGGCCTGATCACGGTGGTGCAGCGCTTCTTCCTGGCCTACCGCGCGCTGGCGCGCACGGACGCCGAGAGCGAGCGCGCGGGGGAGCTTCCCAGATGACCGAAGACGACGAGCAGCAATTCACGATCGTGGACAAGCGGCATGGGCGGGAGAGCGACGACGTCCCCGCCGAGAAAGCCGCGCCGGCCGCCGACGCGCCGCCGCAGAGTGCGCCCGAACCGCCGCCGACGCCGGAGCCGTCGGCATCCGCACCGCGCGGCGCCGGAAGCGTCCCCGCCCTCGATTTCTCCACCTTCATCATGTCGCTCTCCACGTCGGCGCTCTTCCACCTGGGCCTGGTGGCCGAGGAGGAAGGCCAGCCGCCTCCGCCGCCGAACCTTCCCATGGCGCGCCAGACCATCGACATCCTGGACATCCTCGAGCAGAAGACCCGCGGCAACCTGGACAGCGAGGAGTCGCATCTGCTCGAGAGCCTGCTCTACGAGCTGCGCCTTCGATACGTCGAGCTGCAGAAGCGGGGTCCCGCCTAGGAGCCGGACCCAAGCTGGAGTGCGGCGGCCCGGGCGGGTCAGCGCTAGAACCGCCGGCATGCTGGCGCCCGCCAAGATCAACCTCGGGCTTCGGGTCACCGGGGTCCGGGAAGACGGCTACCACGAGCTGGAGAGCCTGTTCCTGCCCCTGGATCTGGCGGACGAGCTGGAGGTCGAGCTCCGCGACCAGCCCGGCGTGGCGCTCGAGCTGGAAGGGGCGGCGCCGGACGTGCCGGGCGACGCCCGCAACCTGGCGGTGCGGGCCGCCGCGGCGTTCCTGGAGGCGGCCGGGCTGCAGGCCGGCGTGCGGATCCGGCTGCACAAGCAGATCCCCTCCGGAGCCGGCCTGGGCGGCGGGTCCAGCGACGCCGCCGCCGTGCTGCGGGCCCTGGAAGGGCTGCGGCCGGGTCGGCTGGCCCCCGAACGCCTGGCCGAGCTGGCCCTGGGCCTGGGAGCGGACGTGCCCTGGTTCCTCGATCCGCGCCCCGCCGCGGTGTCGGGGATCGGCGAGCGGATCGAGCCCGTGATGGGCTTTCCCGGGCTGGCGCTGCTGCTCCTCAACCCGGGTATTCCCGTAAGCACGGCGGAGGTTTATCGCGCTCGGGACGCCTTGGCGGGCGCGTTGACGGCCAGCCCCCCGGGCTCTACGATGCGGCCGCTCGCGGTGCTTCGGGAGGCCGGTGGCCGGATCGACCGGGTCGACGCAGCGGAGCTCGGAGCCTGGGTCGCCAACGACCTCGAAGCGGCGGCCACGCGACTGTGTCCGCCTATCGCAAGACTCCGGGCACGGCTGCGGGACGCGGGAGCTCTGGCGGTGGGGCTCTCCGGAAGTGGGCCGACGCTCTACGGAATCTTCCCGGACCGGACTGCCGCGGGCCGGGCGGAGACCGAGGCGGGCTTTCGGGAACCCCTTTGGTCCCGGGTCGCGGAGACGCTCAGCTCCCTATAGGCTTGGCGAACTGGGGCGTCGCCAAATTGGTAAGGCAGCGGCCTTTGGAGCCGCCATTTGCAGGTTCGAGTCCTGCCGCCCCAACGATGAGATCGCCCCTACCATGCAGCACCTGAAGCTATTCACCGGTAATGCCAACGTCGCCCTCGCCCGCGAGGTCACCCGCTATCTGTCGGTGGAAATCGCCAAGGCCGAGGTCGGCACGTTCAGCGACGGCGAGTGCAGCGTTGAGATCGAGGAGAACGTGCGCGGCATGGACTGCTTCGTCCTGCAGTCCACCAGCGCACCGGCCAATACTCACCTGATGGAGCTCCTCATCATGATCGACGCGCTGCGACGCGCGTCGGCGCGGCGCATCACTGCTGTGATCCCGTACTACGGCTACGCCCGTCAGGACCGCAAGGTGCGCCCGCGCATGCCCATCACGGCAAAGCTCTGCGCCGACCTGATCTCGGGAGCGGGTGCGGACCGCGCCCTGTGCGTCGACCTGCACGCGGGTCAGATCCAGGGCTTCTTCGGGATCCCGGTGGACAACCTGTACGCGACGCCGATCCTGCTCGAAGCGATCCGGCAGCGGATCGAGCCCCCCGTCTGCATCATCTCGCCCGACGCGGGCGGCGTGGAGCGCGCACGCGCCTACGCCAAGCGCCTGGACGCCCGGCTGGCCATCATCGACAAGCGCCGTGAGCAGGCCAACGTGGCCCAGGTGATGAACATCATCGGCGACGTCACCGACCAGCACTGCGTCATCGTCGACGACATCGTCGACACGGCCGGGACGCTGACCGAGGCCGCCGAGGCGTTGCACAATGCCGGTGCCACCAGCGTGTCCGCTGCAATTACCCATCCGGTCCTGTCGGGGCCGGCCATCAAGCGCATCCAAGAGTCGCCACTCCAGAACCTCGTGGTCACCGACACCATTCCGCTGCGGCCCGAGGCCCGCGAGTGCAAGCAGATCACAGTGGTCTCGACGGCCGCCCTGCTGGGCGAGGCGATCCGGCGCATCAACAACGAAGAGAGCGTCAGCTCCCTGTTCGTCTAGGAGAAGGTCCCGTGGCCGAAAACGTGCTGAAGGTCGAGGTGCGAGAGGGCACCGGCAAGGGCGTCGCGCGCAAGCTGCGTGCCGCGGGCCGCATTCCGGGCATCCTGTACGGGCGCGCCAAGGAGTCCGTTCCGTTGACCCTGGATCCCCTCGCGCTGGAGCGCGCCATCCAGAAGAGCGAGGCGGGCGTGAATACGCTCTTCGACCTCGACATGGAGGGCGCCAAGGCCGGCCCGCGCGTCGTGCTGGTGAAGGATCTGCAGCGCGAGCCCGGCGCCGGGTTCCTGCTGCACGCCGACCTGTACGAGGTGGACCTGACCCAGACCGTCGAGGTGGAGATTCCGATCCACCTGATCGGCACGCCCACGGGTGTGAGCCTGGAAGGCGGCATCATGGATCACGCTCACCGCGACCTGCGCATCGAGTGCCTGCCCCGGGCGATCCCCGACGAGCTGACGCTGGACGTGTCCGCGCTGGCCATCGGCGACTCGCTGCACGTGAGCGACATTGCGCTCCCCGAAGGCGTGGAGCTTCGCGACGACCCCGACATCTCGGTGGTGATCGTTGCGGCGCCGCGCAAGGAGGAGGAGGAGCTTCCCGCCGAGGCCGCCGAAGGCGAGGAGGGCGCCGTCGCCGAGGGCGAAGAGCCCACGGAAGGCGCGGAGAAGCCTGCCGAGGGCGAGGATTCCTCAAAGGAAGGCGGCGAGTAGATCCACGCCGGTCGCCGGGGTTGCCGGTTCCCTGCGGCGATGTCCAATTCTTGCGGGGGCCCGCACTTCGCTTGCCTGCGGCTCACTGCGCGCGCCGCTCCACCGCACCGGTTGATCCAGAACTGAGGGCGGCGCTTGCGGGCCATTGGCACGGCGAGGACGCCTGCTCCGGTGGGGCTGCGACCGGCCTTTGCCCCGCCCGGCGTCGTAGACTGGACGCATGAAGCTCGTGGTCGGTCTTGGGAATCCCGGTTCGCGCTATGCGGGGACTCGGCACAACGCGGGTTTCCTGGTCGTGGAGCGTTTTGCGGAGCGGGCTGGCATTGCGGTGGGCCGGGAGCGCTTTCAGGGGCGCTTCGGACAGGGCCAGGTGGCTGGCGAGGATGTGGCCCTGCTGCTGCCGGGCACGTTCATGAACCGCTCGGGAGAGGCCGTGGGTGCCGCGCTGGAGTCGTTTCCAGAGCTGGAGCCCGCCAGCGACCTGCTGGTGGTGTTCGACGACCTGGACCTGCCCTTTGCCCGGCTGCGCATGCGGCGCTTCGGAGGGGCCGGGGGGCACCGGGGGGTCGAGGACCTGATTCGCCGGCTGGGCCACGGGGACTTCCCGCGGCTTCGCTTCGGGGTCGGGCGGCCGGCCGAGGACGTGGACCCGGTCGAATGGGTGCTCTCGCCGTTCACGCCCGAGCAGGCCGCCGGGCTCTCAGCGGCGCTCGACACGGCCGCGGAGGCGGTGGAGGAGTTCGTCCGGGACGGCGTAGAGATGGCCATGAACCGAGCCAACCGGCTACGCTCCGCGCCCGGTTCCCAGAAGGACGAGCCCCCCGCATGAGCGAGCCCGCAGCGCCCCCCGAGACCATCGCCGATCGCCTGTCGCGGCCGTTCCTGCAATTCTTCGAGATCGAAGTCGCCAGCGCGGGCGTGCTCTTCGGCATGACCGTGCTGGCGCTGGTGTGGGCCAACTCCCCGTGGAGTCAAAGCTACGAGGATCTCTGGCACCACACGGAGCTGGCGGTCTCGCTGGGCCAGTGGCACCTCGAGATGTCGCTGGGCCACTTCGTCAACGACGCACTGATGGCCATCTTCTTCTTCGCCGTCGGGCTCGAGATCAAGCGAGAGCTGGTGATGGGAGAGCTCTCGACCCGCCAGCGCGCCATGCTGCCGGTGTTCGGCGCGCTGGGCGGAATGATCGTTCCCGCGCTGATCTACACCGGCTTCCACTACGGCGGGCCGGCCATCCGGGGCTGGGGCGTCCCCATGGCCACGGACATCGCCTTCGCCGTGGCCGCCATGTCGATCCTGGGCTCGCGGGTCCCGTCGGGGCTGAAGGTCTTTCTGCTGGCCCTGGCCATCGCCGACGACCTGGGCGCCGTGGCCGTGATCGCCATCTTCTACACGGCGGA
>JAFDET010000085.1 GCA_019310195.1 Deltaproteobacteria bacterium | reverse complement strand
GGCCTTCATGACCGCGCTGCCGCTGGCCCTGATCGGGGGCATCGTCTACGGGCTGCGCCGGCGCCTGGCAGAGATGGAGCGTCGGACCCACGCCGAGCGCGAAGCGGCACTCCGTGCCGCCGGGATCCGCAGGGCCTAGCCCGTTCTAGACGGCCCAGCCGCCGCGGATCGACAGATCCACCAGCATCGCGGCGAAGAGTGCAAACAGGTAGACCAACGAGACGTGGAACATGCGCTGCGCTGCGGTTCGCGTGCGCTCTCGCAGCAGTCGCACGGCGTACCATACGAACCAGGCGCCGAGCAGCATCGCCACGACCAGGTAGCCCGTGCCCATGAGCCCCAGCGGAACCGGCGCCAGGGTCACCGGGACCAAGGCCAGCGTGTAGTACAGCATGCGCCAGCGCGTGGGCTCGTCCCCGATCACGTTGGGCAGCATGGGGATGCCCGCGGCCTCGTAGTCCCGCTTGCGGAACAGCGCGATGGCCCAGACGTGGGGCGGCTGCCACAAGAACACGATTCCGAAGAGCAGCCAGCCGACCGGCCCGACGTAGCCGTTCACCGCGGCGTCGGCGATCAACGGTGCGGCCGCACCGGCGGCGCCGCCGACGACCGCGTTCCAGGTAGAGCGCGGCTTGAGCCAGACCGTGTAGACGAAGACGTAGAACAGGATCGTGGCCACGCCCAACGCCGCGGCCACGGGCCCGGCGACGTAGAGCAGCAGCAAGGTCGAGAGCACCGCCAGCACCCAGCCGAAGACGAGTGCACGGGTCGGATCCAGGAGCCCCGCAGGCAGCGGCCGTGTGCGCGTGCGAACCATGCGCGCGTCGCGCTCGCGCTCCAGGTAGCAGTTGAAGGTGTTGGCCGCGCCGGCGGCCAAGGCGATCCCCGTCAGTGTCGCCAGCGCGAAGCCGGGTGCGGGCCAGCCGCCTCCCGCCAGCACCAGGGCGGGCAGGCCGGAGAAGATCACCAGGGTGAGGACCCGCGGCTTGGTCAGGGACGCGTAGCTTTGGAGGGATGTCAGGGCGGCTGCGGCCATGGGGCTCCCGGCTGCGATCCGGTCGGCACGACCGACCTAATCGATACCACACGCAACGCCTGCCCTCCACCGCGATCCCTAGGTTTGTCGGGGGCTTAGGGTCCGGAGCCCGCCCCGCTGGGGTACGGTCCCGCCATGTTTCAGCGTCTGCTGCCGAGAGTCATGGCTGCGGTCTTGCGGCTCTTGGGAGCTACCTGGCGGGTTCGGGTTCTGGGCGCCGACCCATTCGAGGCCGGCGAGGTTCAGCTGGCCGCACTGTGGCATTCGGACGGGCTGATCGGCGCTTGGCGGTTCCGGGATCGCGGCGTCACCGTGCCCGTCAGCTTCTCTCGGGACGGACAGCTGTTCAATGCGGCCTTGGTGCGCATGGGTTTCGGGCCCAGCGCGCGGGGCTCCACGTCGCGGGGCGCGCTGGGCCTGCTGCGCCAGCTGATTCGGGCCACCGCCCGAGGCGCCATCGTGGCAATCCTGCCCGACGGGCCCCGCGGGCCGGCACGCCATGCGCAGCCCGGCGTGGTGGCCGTGGCCGCCACCTGCGGCGTGCCCATCTACCCGGTTGCCCTCCAGGCTCAGCCCGTCTGGCGCGCCGGCAGCTGGGATCGGACCCAAGTCCCCCTGCCCTTTGCCCGCGTCATTTGCTGCTACGGCGAACCCCTCCACGTGCCGAAGAAGGCAGGCGAGACCGCGCGGGAGGAGGCGCGGCGCGAGCTGGAGCGGCGCCTGAACGCGCTGGCAGAGCGCGTCGAGGCGGAGCTGCGGGGGAGCTGATGAGCGACCGGGTGCGGGTGCTGACCGCCAACCTCTGGAACGGGGTTGCCGATTCGACGGGGTTCGCAGAGCTGGTGGAGCGGCTGGCCGCCGACGTGGTCTGCACCCAGGAGATGTCTCCCGAGCAGGCCGAAGCCCTGGCCAGCGTGCTTCCCCACGGACATCTCGAGCCGCGGCGCGACCACAACGGCATGGGGATCGCCCTGCGACGGCCGTCCACCCTGCGGCGTATCACTTTGCCCGAGCGCGACGCCCACGTGGCCGAGCTGGACCCGCGGGATTGGCCGGGGCTGAGCGCTCGGCTGGAGATCCTGTCGGTGCACATCGTGGGTCCCCACGTGTGGCCCCCTCATCGAAGCTGGTCCGTGCGCCGCGGTCAGCTGCGCGCCCTGGCCGACTACCTCGACGCCGCCGAGCGGCGCGCACGGGTGCTGGTGGGCGACTTCAACGCCACCCGCGGCTTCCCGGTCTACCAGCAGCTGCTGCGCCGGCTGGACGACGGCCACGCAGAGGCCGCACGCCGCCGGGGCCGCCGGCCGGGCGCCACCTGGGGCCCGACGCCCGGAGCCCCCAGAGTCCTGCGCATCGACCACGCCCTGACCGAGTCCGTGCACGTGGACGACGCCCGCGTGGTCGCCATCCCCGGCAGCGACCACAGCGCCCTGGTAGTAGACCTCTCCCCCGAGAGCGGGGACTAAGAAAGGGGACGGTCCTTAGAAACTAAGTAACTTGCCACCCGGACGGCGATCACGCACCAAGCCGTGAGTTACTTAGTTTCTAAGGACCGTCCCCTTTCTTAGTCCCCTTTCTTGGTTCTTCCTAGGCGACGTCTTCGAGGATGGTGCTGAGCCAGGGGCCCACGTCGGGGTGCTCGGGCAGGCCCGCCTTGCGCAGGCGCGCGGCGGCCACGCGCTTTACCTCCTCCGCCGTCCCCATCCGGAGGGCGCGCCGCGCGTCCTCCTCCAGGTCTCCGAAGTCCAGCGCGCGGATGATCTCCTTCATGATCGGCACGGCGCTGGGCGCGGCCGAGAGCTCGCGCACGCCCAGGCCCACCAGGATCGGCACGGCCAGCGGATCGCCGGCCATCTCGCCGCACACCGAAAGCGAGATCCCGGCCCGGCGGGCAGCGCGCACGCTGCGGTCGATCAGCGCCAGCACGGCCGGGTGCAGCGAATCGTAGAGGTGATCCACGCGCTCGTTGCCGCGATCCACGGCCAGCGTGTACTGAGTCAGGTCGTTGGTGCCGACGCTGAAGAAGTCGCACTCAGCGGCCAGCGCATCCGCGATCAGCGCGGCCGAGGGCACCTCGATCATGATGCCCAGCGGCAACTCGTTGTCGAAGTCCTCGCCGCGCGCCGCCAGCTCGTGCTTGGCTTCTTCGACCAGCGCCTTCGCCTGGTGCAGCTCGACCAGCGAAGAGATCATCGGCAACAGCAGGCGCACGTTGCCGTGGGCGCTGGCGCGCAGGATCGCGCGGAGCTGCTCGCGGAACGCGCGTTCGTGGCCCAGCGAGATGCGGATCGAGCGCCAGCCCAGCTGGGGATTGTCCTCGCGCTCGAGGCCCGGGATCGGAACCGCCTTGTCGCCCCCCAGGTCGAGGGTGCGGATCGTCACGGGGCGCGGGGCCAGGTACTCGGCAACGCGCTCGTAGAGGCGCTCCTGCTCGTCCTCCCGGGGGAAGCCGCGATGGGCCAGGGCCAGAAGCTCGGTGCGGAAGAGCCCGACGCCCTCGGCGCCGTGGCGGTCCACCAGCGGCATGTCGGCCCACAGCCCGGCGTTGGCTGTGAGCACGATGTGCCGGCCGTCCCGGGTCTCGGCGGGCCGGCTGCCCAGGGCGTCCAGGTGCTCCACCTCCACGGCGTAGCGCTGCTGGGCGCGCTCGTACTCCCGGCACAGGCCCTCGTCGGGCGAGAGGTAGACCCGGCCCAGCGAGCCGTCCACGATGGCCAGCTCACCCGGGCGCACCGCGTCCAGGATCCCGGCGGCTCCGGTGACCAGCGGAATCTCCAACGAGCGCGCAAAGATCGCCCCGTGCGAGGTCGCGCCGCCGTGCTCGGACACGATCGCGCCGATCTGGTTCACCTCGAGCGTCGCAAAGTGGTTGGGAAGGATCACATCGGCGACCACGATGGCCCCGTCGGAGAGCGGGATGTTGTGATGCCGCACGCCGAGCAGGTTGGCCATCACGCGGAGCCCCGCGTCGCGGATGTCGTCGCCGCGCTCGGCGAAGTACGGATCCTCGATGCTCTGGAAGGTCTTCTGGTACGCGGCCAGCACCTGGCGCAGGGCGCGCAGCCCATCCGCCGTCTCGCGAACCGCCTGCTCCAGCGCGGCCACAAAGCCGCTGTCCTCGAGGATCTGGATGTGCGTGTTGAATACGGCCGCGAACTCGGGCCCGAAGCGCATGCCCACCTTGTCGCGTACCTTCTGGAGGTCGGCCCGCGCATCGGCCAGCGCCTGGAGCAGCTCACGGCGCTCGGCTTCCAGGTCGGCATTCGGCGTGTAGTCCAGGTTCTCCAGGTCCAGGGGATCCTCGAGCCGGTAGAGCGGCCCGATGGCCACGCCGCGCGCGGCCGGGATGCCGTGCACCTCCAGGTTGTGGGCCGGCCGCGCCGGCCCACCGACCGACACCGGGAGGCCCGAGGCGGCCAACTCGTCCAGCACCTCGGCCCGCTGCTCGTCCGCCAGGTTCACCATGGCCAGGAGCTGCGAGTTCAGCACCACCGGCGCGATCACGTGAGCGCAGGTCTGGAGAAGCTCGACCTCCTCGGTCGTGAAGCCGCGCGGCTTCTCGGTCTGCACCACCAGGACGCCGATCGAGATGTTGCGCAGCCGGATCGGGGCGGCCATCAGGGATTCGAAGCGGTCCTCACCGGACTCCGGGAAGTGGCGGAAGCGCGGGTGCTGACGTGCACGCTCGATGGCGATCGGCTCGCCGCGCTCGGCCGAGAGCCCGACCAGGCCCTCGCCGAAGGCCATCCGCAGCTGCCCCACGGCGCTCTCGTCCAACCCATCGCTGGCGCGCAGCGTCAGGTGCCGGGTGTCGGCGTCGGTCAGGTAGACCGAGCAGGCGTCGGACTGGAGGCGCTGGCCCACCAAGTCGACGACGTTGCCGAGCGTCTCCTCCAGATCGTGAGAGCGAGACACGATCTCCGCAACGTCGGCCAGAAGCGTGACGCGGTCCGGAATGGCGATCCCCACCCTGGACGGGCTCCGTCGCGCAGCTCACGCACGCGAGCCCCTGGAAATCGCCTGGGGGCACGGGGGGTGAGTGACGGTCCAACCGTCCAGCGACGATGGTACCGAACTGCGAAGATGGCGTGGGATCAGTGCCGCGAGGGCTCCGACGGCGGCGCCGGGTGCGGCGCGCGCAGGAAAGCATCCTCGCTTCGCGCGAGCCGCGGGAACACATAGTCCTTGTCCTCGAAGCTCATGCCCAGGGCCAGCAAGATCTTCCGCTTGGTGTCCATGCGGCAGTTCATGCCCTTCTCGACACTGTGGATGGTGCGAAGCGCGACCTTTGCCTTGCGCGCAAGCTGGGCCTGGGTCATCAGGCGATTCTCGCGAAGCTCGCGCACTCGATTCGGGCTGCGGCTATCGTGTCCCATCGGCTCGCACTCCTCCCGGATCCAGCGGCAAGCTGGGTCCATCAGATCCGCCTACTGTTTCGGTGGTGCAGCTAAATTCTTGAGTGAAAATGGAGCCTTGGGGCCGACGGGGGCGGCCGACCCCGACGTCGAGAAGCGTCGCCACCGCGGGGAGATGCACCCGCCGAACGCATCCCTGCGAGGTGCCCCCGAGGGCAACTTAGGCGTCGGGAACCGGCAACTGAGGCCGGCGCGCCCCAGCCATGGCCCGCTCCCCCCGACCCGGCTCCACCCGAAGGGCCTGCGCTACCGTTCAGAACCCCCGCTGGAGGGCGCATGAGAGCCTGGCTGCGGACCCTCCTCCTGGCGCTGCTGCTCGCGGCGACGGCCTTGGCCACGGGGCTGCTGGCTGCAGGTCAGCTCGGCAGCGAGCGGGTCCGCGCCTCCGCGGAGCGCAGCCTGGCAGCCACCCTGGGCTCGCCGGTGCGGCTGGCCTCGGCGAGGCTGCGGGTGGGCCGCAGGGGCCCGGCCTTCGAGGCCGAGGGGCTGGAAGCCTTCGCCGACGCCGGCGAGCCGGCGCTGCGGGTGGAACGCGTCAGCGCCAGGATCGACCCCCTGTCGCTGATGCTGGGCCAGGCCCAGCTGCGCCGCCTGGTGCTCTCGGGCGCCGAGCTGCGCCTGGAGCGCGACGCCGAGGGCCGGCTCGGGCCGGCCTCGCTGGCCCAGGCGCTGGCGCGGACGGGGCCCGGGGCGCCCGAACAGACGGCCCTGGATCGGCTGCGGCAGGCCGGCGACGCGGCCCGGGGGCTCCTCAAGGGGCCGCTGCCCCTGCTGCGCGCCTCGCTTGCGGCGCTGGAGATCGAGGTCCGCCACGCGCGCATCGTGCTGGCCGACGCAGGCAGCGGAACGTCCCTGGCCCTGGAAGATCTGGACGGCAGCCTGGTTCTGCGCGGCCGCTCCCGCACGCTGCGGGTGGCCGCCTCCGGGCGGCTGGTGGACGCCGAGGGAGAGCGCGGCTGGATCACCCTGGAGGGAGAGCGCGACGCCCAGACCCCGCCGCACCTGCGCCTGGAGGTTCACCACCTGGACCTGCGGGCGTTCGCCCCTCAGCTCGCCGCCCTGGATCCGCAGATCCGGCTCTCGGGAGTGGCTCGGGGGCATGCGGATCTGCTGCTGACCGCGGACTCCGACCCGCGGCTCGACCTGGACCTGACGCTGCGCGACGCAAGCCTGCGCATCCCCCGCGCCGGCGGCGGGGCGCCCATCGTCCTCGGCGCCGAATCCGCGGCGGCCCGGGTCGCACTGCTGCTGGCGCCGCGCCGGCTGCGGCTGCTGGAAGCGGACCTGAATCTCGACGGCACGCACATCCGGGCCGAAGGCGTGGTGGAGCGCCCGCTGCGCCCCTCGGCCCGGGCGCGCCTGGAGGTGCAGATCCGCGACGTGGACCTGGTCTCGGCGCGTGACGCCGCCCAGCTGCTGCCCGACGACTGGGAAGAGCGGCTGGCGGGCCCCTTGGAGCTGGTCAGCAAGGGCCACATGAACCGGCTCGAGCTGGTGGGCACCGCCACCCTGGCCGAGTGGAGCCAAGCGTTCGATCCGGAGGCGGCGGGGCTCTCGGTGAACGTCACGGGCACCGCGCACCTGGAGGACGTGGCGCTGCGCGTTGGAGAGGGCGAAACGCTGGAGGGCCTGACCGGACGCGTCACGCTATCGGGGGACCGGATCGAGATCCGCGACACCGGGAGCGGCTCGGAGCGACCCGAGCTCGACCTGGTGGTCGAGGGCCTCGAGCACGTGCTGGCGCACGGTCACCGCGACCCCCGTCCACGCGGCGAGCTGCCCGGCCTGACGACGCTGGTGGAGCTGATCCGCGGCGTGACGAGCGGCGAGGACGACGGCCCGCCCACACGATTGGGAAACGGCGAGCTGCGCATCGACTGGCTGTCCCATCCCTGGGTGGGCTTTCCCTTGGAAGATGTACAGATGGTCGTTCGGCCTGGGCCGGCGCAGGGCTTCTCGTTCGACGCGCACGGGCGTTGGGGCGGCCTGCCCGCCCGGGCGCGCGGGGCGTACCAGCCGGCCGACCCGAAGTCCGGGGCCAGCCGCCCGCGCCTGGAGCTGCGCGTCGAGGTGGAGCCGCCGAACGCGGTCGCGCCGACGAACCCGTCCCCGGAGGCCTTCCTGATCGCGAGTCTGGACTTCGAGGGCGGCGCCTTCCAGGGCGTCCCGCTGGCGCGCACCCAGGCCGCGGTCCAGGGTCGCGGCCAGCGCATCGAGCTTCGCGAGGGCTGGATCGAGCTGCACGCCGGCGGCTCCATCGAGACCCGCGCCCGGCTCGACCTGGCCGAGGCCGGCTCGATCCCGGCCGTGCTGGACGTCGTGATGCGCGCCGCCGACCTGGCCGCGCTGTCGCCGCTCTTCGGACTGAACGCCGGGGATCTGGTGGGGGCCCTGGATGCCTCGGCCCACGCCGAGGGGATGTTCGAGCCGGGGCAGCCGCTGCTGGGCGAGCTGGTGGGCCGCGTCACGCTCGAAGCCCGGGACGGCGAAATCCGGCGACGCGCGCCCCTGGCGGCCTCGCTGGGAGGGAACGAGGACGAGGCCGAACGCGTCGAGCCCGACAAGCCCCTGCCCTTCCGGCGCATCCACGGAAGCCTGGCGCTCTCCGACGGCGTGCTGGAGACGGAGTCGCTGATCCTGGAGAACGATCGGGTGCGCATCGTCGCGGCTGGTTCCGTGCGCATCTCCGGCAAACCCCACGAGGTGGCGGCCGTGATCGCCCTCTTCCCCCACAATGCGATGGATGCCATCGTCGGCCGGGTACCGATCGTGGGCTGGATCCTCCAAGGGCCCGACGGCCGTCTCATCGGGCGCTACCTGGAGGTGACGGGCCCCTGGAACGCGCCGCGTGTGGAGCGGATCCAGGGCCGCTTCGTGGCCACCGGAATGATCGAGGGGCTGCCCCACTTCGTGATGAAAGGGCTGCGCGCCATCGGCTCGGCGCTCGCGCGGCTCAACCCGATTCCGCAAGCCGAGCGTTCGGAGGGCTCGTGACGCGAGCGCGCGACAAGATCCTCACCCGGACCCGGGCGGCCCAGGTGCTGCGCCGCGCTCAGCGCCGCGGCGAGCGAGTGGTCTTCACCAACGGCTGCTTCGACCTGCTGCACGTGGGGCACGTTCGCAGCCTGGAAGAGGCGCGCAGCCACGGCGACCGCCTGGTGGTGGCGATCAACACGGACCGCAGCGTGCGCCGTCTCAAGGGGCCCGGGCGCCCGGTGGTGGGCGAGCGCCAACGCGCCGAGGTCCTGGCGGGCCTCGCCTGCGTGGACTGGGTGGTGCTCTTCGGCGAGGAGACCCCCCTGCGCGTCATCCGCGCGCTGCGGCCCGACGTCCTGGCCAAGGGCGGCGACTGGAAGCTCGACCAGATCGTGGGGCGCGAAGACGTGGAGGGCTGGGGCGGCCGGGTGGTGCGGCTGCGTCAGGTGCCCGGCGTGCGCACCAGTGCCGTGGTGGAGCGGATGGCGAAACGGGGGGAGCGCGGCAACCGTCGGACCTCCTAGGATGGGGGGCCTATGGAACGGGCTGCCGAGACGCTGAAAAGGCTGGTCGATGAGATCGGCCGGGTGGTCGTGGGCCAGCGGGACCTGATCGACGGCCTGCTGATCGGCCTGGTGGCCCGGGGCCACGTGCTGGTGGAAGGCGTGCCGGGCCTGGCCAAGACCACCGCGGTGCGCTGCCTGGCCGAGGCGCTGGGCCTGGGCTTCCAGCGCATCCAGTTCACCCCGGACCTGCTGCCCGCCGACCTCGTGGGCACCCAGATCTACGTGCCCGACCGACAGCAGTTCACGGTGCGCAAGGGGCCCATCTTCTCGCCGGTCCTGCTGGCCGACGAGATCAACCGCGCACCCGCCAAGGTGCAGTCCGCCCTGCTGGAAGCCATGGAGGAGCGACAGGCCACCATCGGCGACGAGACGTTCCCGTTGCCCGAACCCTTCCTGGTGATGGCGACCCAGAACCCGCTGGAGCTGGAGGGCACCTACCCGCTTCCCGAGGCGCAGACCGACCGCTTCCTGATCAAGCTGGCGGTGGGCTACCCCGACGAAGCCGAGGAGCGCGAGATCGTCGCTCGCGACGGCGCCCACTCGGGCTCGGTGCACGCCGTGGCCGACGCCGAGGCCCTCGCCGGGGTACGTGACGCCGCGGGGCGCATGCACCTGGCGCCGGCCGTGGCCGACTACGCCGTGCGGCTGGCCCGGGCCAGCCGCGAGCCGGGCACGGTAGGAGCGCGGCTGCGCCGTCCCAGCGAACGGCCCGCCGAGGGGCTCGTCACCCTGGGCGCGTCGCCGCGCGGCTCGATCTTCCTGGTGCGCGCGGCCCGGGCGCGCGCGCTGCTGGACGGGCGCGACTACGTGACGCCCCACGACGTCAAGCGCGTGGCGCCCGACGTCCTGCGCCACCGCATCCAGGTGACCTACGAGGCCGAGGCCGATGGGGTTCGCCCCGAGGACGTGGTGGAGGCGTTGCTGGCCGCGGTCGAGACCCCGTGAGCCGCGAGATCGCCGAGCTGGCCCGCGAGGCGCGGCTTCTGGCGATCCGCAGTCGGCGCCAGGCGGGCGAGCTCTTCGCCGGCGCCTACGCCAGCGCCTTTCGGGGCGGGGGCATGGAGTTCGAGGAGTCGCGCCCCTACGTACCGGGCGACGACGTGCGCAGCCTGGACTGGAACGCCACCGCCCGCACCGGCGAGCCCCACGTGAAGCGCTTTCGCGAGGAACGCGACCGCAGCGTGGTGGTCGTGGTGGACACCTCGGCGTCCATGGCCTTCGCGAGTGGTGTCCGCAGCAAGGCCGAGACCGCCGCGCGCGCTGCGGCGCTGCTGGTGGCCGCCGCGGGGCACGCCGGAGACAAAGTAGGGCTGGTGGCCTTCGACGACACCGTCCACACCGAAGTGCGGCCGCGCCGCGGGCCCGCCCACACCTGGGCTGCGCTGCGCACGGCGGCGGCGACGGGCCAGAGCCCCCGGGGCGCCACCCACGCCGGCCCCGCCCTGGAGCGCGCGCTGCACCTGGCGTCGCGCCGGGCCGTCCTCTTCCTGGTGTCCGACTTCCGCGACGCGTCGTTCCTGGGCGGACCGCTGGCGGCGGCCTGCGATCGCCACGACGTGGTGGCGGTGGCCATCGAGGACCCGCGCGAGCGCAGCTTGCCCGCGGCGGGGACGCTGCGCGTGCGCGATCCGGAGCAACCCGGCAGCAGCTTCGTGCTGGCAACGGGCTCGGCGCGCGTGCGCGCCCTCTACGCCGCTGCCGCCGCCGTACGCCGCCGCGCTCTCGCACGGCGGCTGCGCGCTGCCGGCGCTGACCTGCTGCATCTCTCCAGCGACGAGGATCCCCTGCGCGCGCTGTCGCGCTTCTTCCGGGCCCGTGCGGCGCATACCCGGAGAGCCGCGTGACGCGCGGCCCGGGCATGGCGCTGCTGTGCGCGGGGCTCCTGGCCTGCAGCGGGGCCGAGCCCCTGGATCCCGCGGAGCCGACCGCGCCGGCGGGGACGCGCGCTGCGCTGGTGTTCGAGCCGCCGCGGGTCGCCGTGGGCGAGGTCACCTGGGTCGAGATCGCGGTGACCACTCCTCCCGGTCACCGCGTGCGGCCGCCGGCTCCGCCCGACGCGGTGGACGGCGTCTGGGTCATCGGGATCGAACCGCCCCAGCTCGACAAGCAGCCCGGCCGCTGGGTCCACCGCATGCAGGTGCGGCTGCGCGCTCGCGAGGTCGGGAGCTTCACTTGGCCCGCGAGCCGCGTGGCGGTGGAGTCGCCCGACGGCCAGGTGCGGGAGATCGAGCTGGAGGAGCGGCCCTTCGAGGTCGTCTCGGTGTTCCCTGAGTTTCCGCTGCAGCGGACCCCCTTCGGCCTGGAGGCCCCGCCGTCGCGCGAGGGCGCCGGCGTCCCGGCGCTGGTCGCAGGCGCCGCCGGAGCGGGGCTGGCCCTGGCGGGCGTGGCGGCAGTCGCCCTGGTGCGGCGCCG
>JAFDET010000318.1 GCA_019310195.1 Deltaproteobacteria bacterium | reverse complement strand
CGGAGCTGCCGCCCGGCGAGGTGGGCGAGATCTGCGTGTGCGCGCCATGGACGACTCCGGGTTTCTGGAAGCGCCCCGAGCTGGACCGGGCCCGCCTGCGCGAAGGCTGGCTCCACACCGGAGACCTCGGTCGGATGGACGAGGAGGGCTACGTCTACCTCGCCGACCGCAAGGAGGACAGGATCATCAGCGGCGGCTTCAATGTCTATCCCGCCGAAGTGGAGGGTGCGCTGGCGGAGCATCCCGCGGTGGCCGAGTGCGCGGTCTTCGCGATTCCCGACCCCAAGTGGGGGGAGGCCGTGCGAGCCGCCGTCAGCCTGCGCGCTGAGATGACCGCGACGCCGGAAGAGCTGATCGCGTTCTGCAAGCAGCGCCTGGCGCGCTTCAAGGTGCCCAAGGCCATCGACCTGTTGGACGAGCTTCCGAAGACCGCCGTGGGCAAGATCCTGCGACGCGCCTTGCGCGAACCGCACTGGAAGGGCCGGGAGCGCGACGTCCACGGCGCCGAGTAAGGGAGCCGCATGAAGGCCGTACGACTGCACGAAGGAGCGCAGGTCCGCGTCGAGGAGGTGCCCGACCCGGTTGCCGGACCCGGCGAGGTGCGGGTCGCGGTGCGCGCCGCGGGCATCTGTGGCACCGACCTGCACGCCGCCCACGGGCGGCTTCCGGTGCCGAAGCTGCCGGTGGTGATGGGTCACGAGGGCGCCGGCGTCATCGACGCGGTGGGAGAGGGGGTCGCTGGCTTCGCGATGGGCGATCGGGTGCTGTTGCTGCCCAGCGAGACCTGCGGCGACTGCGACGCCTGCCGAGCCGGTCACCTGGGTCTGTGTCCCCAGGCGCGGATCCTCGGCATGGCCCGCGACGGCACCTTTGCCGAGCGGATCGCCGTTCCCGCGACGTGTGTGCTGCCGTTACCCGAGGGCATCCCGTTCGAGCACGGCGCCATCCTCGCCGATGCCGTGGCCACGGCGTACCACGCCGTCGCCACGCGCGCGGGGATCGGCGGGGGCGAGCGCGTCGCGGTGATCGGCTGCGGCGGGGTCGGCTACCACGCCATCCTGCTCGCAAGGCTCCTCGGCGCGAAGAGTGTGGTGGCTGTAGACGCCAGCCCGGGAGCGCTGCGACGGGCCGCGGAGGCCGAGGCCGATGGAAGCGTGGACGCTCGCGCTGACGACGCGCGCAAGGCGATCCGCCGCGCGGCGGGAGGCGCCGGTCCCGACGTCGTCATCGAATTCGCCGGCAGGAAAGCCTCCGTCGAGCTGGCCATCGCCAGCGTGGCGCGCGGCGGCCGGGTCGTGGTGGGGGGCGTGGGGATGGAGGCCCCCCAGCTCCCGCCGCTCGTCGCCTTCGTCGGTCGAGAAATCGCGGTGCTGGGCTCCATGGGCTACACGCGCGCCGAGCTCGAGCGCGTGGTGGAGCTGGCAGCGACAGGTCGTCTCGACCTCTCGGGCTCGATCACGGCGCGCCATCCCCTGGAAGCAGCGCCCCAGGCACTCGATGACCTGGCCCATCGGCGCGGCGATCCCGTGCGCCTGGCGCTCGTCCTGGAGGCGCCGTGAGCGCTGTGATCGGCGCCCGGGCCGCGGTGGCCCACGAGCGCGGCGCGTTGCTGCGGATCGAAGAGGTCGAGGTGCGCGAGCCCGGCCCCGGCGAGGTACGGGTGCGCATCCATGTCTGCGGCATCTGCGCCAGCGATCTGCACGTGTGGCGCACCGGCGAAGGCATCTCCTTCCCGGCAGTGCTGGGTCACGAGGCCGCAGGCCGGATCGAGTCCCTCGGAGCGGGGGTGAAGGAGCTGCGCGTGGGCCAGCCGGTGGTGATCGCGTGGACGCCCCACTGCGGCCGCTGCCGTGCCTGCCGCTCGGGCCGCCCTCACGTCTGCGCCGGGATTACCACCAATGCACAGGACGGCTCGCTGTCCCTGAATGGCGTGCCGCTCGGTCGCTATATGAACGTGTCGGGTCTGGCCGAATGCGTCGTCGTGGGGGCTCGCGCCGTCATAGCGGTTCCCGACGTCGTGCCGCTGGGGTCCGCGTGTCTGGTGGGCTGCGGGGTTTCCACCGGATTCGGAGCTGCCGCCCTCACCGGCGCCGCGCGCTGGGGCGAGTCGGTGGCGGTCTTCGGATGCGGCGGCGTAGGTCTCTCCGCGATCCAGGGTGCGCGGGTGGCGGGCGCCGGCCGGATCGTGGCCGTGGACCCGAACCGCGAGCGCCTCGAGCTGGCCGCACGTCTGGGCGCTACCGACCGTGTCTGCCCGGAGGACGCCGACCCCGTGGCGGAGATCCAAGCCCTGTGCGACGGGGGCGTCGACCTCGCCGTCGAGGCGGTGGGCAGCGCCGCCGTCGCGCGCCAGGCGTTCGATGCCTTGGCGCCCGGAGGTCGTGCGATCGTGGCGGGGCTGACGACCTATGCCGAGGAGATCCGCGTGCCGGTGGTCTCGCTGCTGCTCGACAAGACGTTGCGCGGCTCGATCTACGGCTCCGCCGATCCGGGTCGCGACTTTCCCAAGCTCTTCGGCCTGTGCTCCTCTGGTGAGCTGGAGATCGAGGCGATGGCCGGCCCCGACCTTCTGTTGGAGAATGTCAACGATGCCTTCGAGGCGCTGGCGAGCGGGCGGGCGGTGCGTCCGCGGGTCGTGCTCGGCTCGTAGGAGGAGGATTCATGGCCGAGTCACTTACGCTTCTGGAGCAGGACGAGGGCCTCGCTCTGCTCACGCTGAACCGGCCCGACAAACGGAACGCGCTCTCCCGCGCGTTGCGCCAGGAGATCGTGCAGCGGTTGGACTCGTTCGAGAAGGATGATGCGGTTCGCGCCGTGGTCCTCAGCGGCGCGGATCCGGCCTTCTGTGCGGGTTTCGATCGCTCCGAGTTCGCGGGTGGCGGAGAGATGGGAGAGGTGTTCGCGGAGTCGCTCGAGTACCACCGGAGGGTGTACACGTTCGCCAAGCCGCTGATCGCCGCCGTGAACGGGCCGGCGCTGGGGGGCGGCTGCGATCTGGCGGCCATGTGCGACTTCCGGCTGGCTTCCAGCACCGCCGTCTTCGGCCAGCCCCAGGTTCGCTTCGGTGCGCCGGCGGCCTACGAGCTGATGCGGGCCGTAATGGGCACGGGCGTGGCCCGCGAGATGTGCCTCACGGGCCGCCGCTACGATGCGCAGGAGGCGCTGGCCAT
Source organism: Deltaproteobacteria bacterium (assembly GCA_019310195.1). GTDB lineage: Bacteria > Myxococcota_A > UBA9160 > UBA9160 > JAFDET01 > JAFDET01. The sequence continues at coordinate 604 of JAFDET010000318.1, read as the reverse complement.
CGGGCTCGTCAACCGCGTGGTCGATCCGGGCGAGCTCGTGGATCTGGCCACCGGGCTCGGACAGGAGATTGCGACGCTACCCGACGCCATGCCCGGCGTCGCCAAGCAGAGCTTCCGGGTCCAGCAGCCGCGGATCTTCGAGACCTGAGCCGTGGACGTGCGCGATCTCGGAGGCCGCACCGCGCTGGTAACCGGTGCCGCAAGCGGCATCGGCCGGGCGACGGCTCTAGACGTGGACGACACAGGGCTGGACGCGGTGGAGGAGGAGATCCGCAGCTTGGGTCGGGAGGTCCTCGCGCGGCGCGTCGACGTCGGGAGCCGTGAACAGGTCGGCGCCCTGGCCGCCGAGGTGCACAGCCGCGTCGAGGCCGTCGATCTCCTGGTGAACAACGCCGGTGTAGGCCTGGGTGCGCTCTTCCTGGACACGTCGCTCGAGGACTGGGAGTGGATCGTCCGGATCAACCTCTTCGGTGTGATCCACGGCTGCCACTTCTTCGTGCCGGCGATGGTGAAGCGTGGAACCGGGGGACACGTGGTCAACGTGGCTTCGGCGGCGGCCTACGCCCCGCTGCCCGCCCAGTCCGCCTATGCCGCCACCAAGTTC
>JAFDET010000317.1 GCA_019310195.1 Deltaproteobacteria bacterium | reverse complement strand
CCATCCGCCGCCACGCCGAGGGCTTCTCCAACGAGCGCTTCCGCCGCGAGATGGCCGCAGCCCTGGCGGAGACGCTGAGCGCCTCCTCGCAGCTCTCTTCCCACTAGGAGCCTGACGCGAGATGGGGTGTGCCGGGCCGGGCGTCGAGACGCCGCGCTGGCAAGGTCCGCGACTGAGCCATGGCGGTAGCTGCGGCGCAGGGAGCGCAACGCAGCCAGCGCGGATGGATCGACGTCCAGACGGTGCGCCCCATCTCGGGTCAGGCTCCTAGCCCGTGGCAGCGCGCCGCACGGCATCGGCCACCCGATCCAGCTCGTCGGATCCGAGCCGCGGGTGGATGGGCAGGCAGATGACTTCGTCGCAGGCCCGCTCCGCCTCGGGGCAAGCGCCCGCGGGCAGGCGGGCCTCGCCCAGGCCGGGTTGGCGATAGGCGGGGCGCGGATAGAAGTGCCGCCACTCCACCCCGGCCTCCTCCAGTGCCTTGCAGACGGCAGCGCGCTGCGCGGAGGGCCGGCAGCGCACCGCGTACTGGTGCCACACCGGCGTCTCGTCCGCCGCGACGCAGGGCAGCTCCACGCCGTCGAGCCCGGCCAGACGCTCGCTGTAGCCCGCCGCCACCTCGCGCCGCGCCTGGTTCCAGCGCGGCAGGTGGCGCAGCTTGACACGCAGGATCGCCGCCTGGAGCGCATCCAGGCGCGACGTGGTGCCCGCCAGAAGGTGGTGATCACGTTCGCGGCTGCCGTGGTTGCCCAGCAGCCGCACGCGCTCCGCCACCTCGGAGTCGCACGTGGTGACGGCGCCACCGTCGCCCGCGGTCGAGAGGTTCTTGGAGGGGTAGAAGCTGAAGGCGGCGGCCGCCCCCACGCTGCCCGCCCTGCGCCCTCCGCGGGTCGCCCCGATGGCCTGGGCCGCGTCCTCCACCAGCGGAACCGACCGGGCGGCCGCCAGCGCTCCGATCGCATCCAGGTCGGCGCAGGCGCCGAACAGGTGCACCGGCACGATGGCCCGGGTGCGCTCGTTGATCGCGGCGTCGAGCGCGGCGGGATCCAGGTTGAAGCCGTGGGCCTCGATGTCGGCGAACACCGGGCGCGCGCCCGCCAGCAGGATGGCCTCGGCGGTGGCGAAGAACGTGAAGGGGGTGGTGACGACCTCACTTCCCGGCTCGACACCCACGGCCCGCAGGGCCAGCACCAGCGCGTCGGTGCCCGAGGCCGCGCCCACGGCGAAGTCCGCGCCCACGAATCCGGCCAGCTCCGCCTCGAAGGCCTCGCACTCGGGGCCCAGCACGTAGGTGCGCGAACGCAGCACCCCGAGCACGGCGGCTTCGACCTCGCTTCCGACCTCGGCGTACTCGCCGGCCAGATCCACAGTGCCGATGCGCTCGTCCATCAGTAGGCGTTCCTGAACCCGCGCCAGACGCTCATCAGCAGGATCCGGAGGTCGAGCCCCAGCGACCAGTTCTGGATGTAGTAGATGTCGTGCTCGATGCGCTCGTGGAGCGACGTGTCGCCTCGCCAGCCGTGCACCTGGGCCCAGCCCGTGAGCCCGGCCTTCACCTTGTGGCGCAGCATGTAGCCGGGCACCTCGCGCTTGAAGCGCTCGATGAACACGGGTCGCTCCGGGCGCGGCCCCACCACGCTCATGTCGCCCTTCAACACGTTCCAGATTTGCGGAAGCTCATCCAGGTTGGTGGCGCGCAGGAAGGAGCCCACCCGGGTGCGCCGCGGGTCGTCCTCGGAGGTCCAGACCGGCCCGGTCTCGGCCTCGGCGTCGTCGCGCATGGTGCGGAACTTGATCATGTCGAAGACGTGGCCGTCGAGGCCCATGCGCTGCTGCCGGTAGAAGACGGGGCTGCCGCTGGTGATTCGTACGGCCAGCGCCAGTACGGCCAGCAGCGGCGCCAGCGCGATCAGGACGGGCAGCGTGATCGCCACGTCCACGGTCCGCTTCTGGACCGCGGCCCAGCCCACCAACGGTGTGTCGCGCAGGTTGATGGTGGGCAGCCCGTCCAGGTCCTCCACGGAGCTGCGCAAGGTCAGTACATGGAGCAGGTCCGGCACCATCCGCACGCTGACGAACTCGTGGTCCAGCTCGGCCAGCACCTTCTCCAGGGTGTGGCCCTCGTCGCGCGGCAGGGCCAGCACCACCTGATCGACCTGGCGACTGTTGAGTACGTTCTTGATGACTGTGTAATCGCCCAGCACGGGCACGCCGGCGACGCGCGGCCCGTCCACGGCCGGGTTTCCCGCCAGCGCCCCCACGACGCGCAGCCCCGCTTCCGGGTGGGCGTGAAGGCGCTCGATCACCTCGCGAGCCAGGTCGCCGGCGCCGACCATCAGCACGTAGCGGAGGTTGTATCCCTTGCGGCGCAACCGGCGCAGCGCGGAGCGGAGCGCCCAGCGCGCCCCGATGATCGAGCCGGCCGACAGCACCGAGAAGAAGCCGATCGCGAGCCGCGAGTAGAAGTAGCCGCGGACGAAGAAGCTCAAGGCCACGAGCACCACGACGCCCATGGCGGTGGCCCCGATCACGCCTCCGATCTCGCGCAACGGCGAGCCGGTGCGCTGGGGCTCGTAGAGGCCGCGGGACCGGAACAGGGAGAACCAGACCGGGAGGATCAGCGGGAGCACCAGGGCGTACTGCAGGAACGGCGGGATGCCCTGGGGAGAGGGAAAGTCCGTGTAGAAGCGCAGGTAGTACGCCGCCACCCAGGCCCCGGCGACCAGCGCCAGGTCCAGGAAGATCAGGATGGTGCGAAACACCTCGCTGTAGCGGTGCAGCATCAGCCCCCCTCCCGGCTGCCCACCTCGAAGACGGTGGCGCCGTCGTCGTCCACCTGGGCCCGGAAGACGACTCGCAACCCCGCCCGCTCCGCCTCCGCCAGATCCCGGTAGGACCTCACGTCGCCATCGTCCGCCACCACATAGCGCACGCCCGACAGGCGCAACGCCTCTGCCAGCGGTGCCTCCTTCGGAATCTTTCGAAGCGGGAACCAGGCCGCGCCCGCATAGTAGGCCACGCGGCGCTTGCCGGCGGCAACCGGTCCCCCGGGGTCATCCAGGGCCGCAATCCACTCCGCCGCCTCGCGCTCCCCGCGGTTGTGACTGCCCGGGGGCCGCAGCGCCTTGGAGAGTCCCAGGGCTAGCAGCAGGGCCACCGCCACGCCGGCGGCCGCCCGCGGCGAGGGCGCCACGCTGCGCCCGCGGAGCCGTCCCAGGCCCGCCAGCAGGGCCCGGCCCGCCACGGGCATCGCCAGGCCCACGTAGCCCAGCAGCATCAGGCCCGGCGTCAGCACGTGGCGCCGCGAGATGTACCCGTAGGCCAGCGTAAGGCTGAGCAGGAGCGCCGCGTAGACCGCCATCACGGCCAGGACATACTGACCTCGCAGACCCGGCCGGCCTCGTGCCACGACGATCCCCAGCAAGCCGAAGATCACGATCTCCGGCCGCACCGCCGAGACCAGGGTGTCCAGCAGCTTGCCGACGGCACCCAGCCAGCGCCGCACCCCGGTCGGCTTCTCCTTGACCTTCTTGCCCTCGATGCGGGCCTTGTCCTGGGCC
>JAFDET010000084.1 GCA_019310195.1 Deltaproteobacteria bacterium | reverse complement strand
CTGGATGCACTTCGCCATGCGCTCCAAGGTCTCGGCGGCCACGGGTCGCGTGGCGCAGATCAACGCGCAGATCAAGCAGTTCGAGCCCCAGCTCAAGCAGGTCGAGGCCTACAAGCAGAAGAAGGCCGAGGTTCAGGCGAAGCTGGACGTGATCGCCGGCCTGGAGCGCTCGCGCTCCGGCCCGGTTCACATGATGGACGAGCTGGCGATCCACATTCCGGAGCGGATGTGGCTGGTCTCGCTGAAGGCGCGGGCCGGCAACGTGAAGATCGAGGGCAAGAGCCTCGACAACGAGATCGTCGCCGCCTTCCTGACCGAGCTGAGCCGCTCGCCGTACTTTGGGAACGTGGAGCTTCGGAGCACGGAGCTGGAGTCGCGCGGTGGACTCAAGCTGCACCGGTTCGAGGTGACTACGACGATGGAAGATCCGCACAAGCCGCAGGACGAGGCGGAGACCGCCAAGGCGACCGGCGGCGGCGCCGCAGGGCGCTAGGGAGCGAGTCATGGCACTGAATCTGGCACTGGACAAGCTTCAGCCGCTGATCGAGAAGGTGGGCCGGCTTCCGAGCCGCTACCGCCTGATCATCATCGCGCTCCTCCCGCTACTGGTCGTGGGGGGCTACTACCAGCTCCTCTACACGCCGGCCAGCCTGCAGCTGACGCAGCTGGAAGCGCAGCAGCAGAGCCTGCAGCGCAAGCTCAACGAGGTTCGATCCGTCGCAGCCAAGATGGACCAGTTCGAGGCTGAGATCGCCGGTCTCGAGGGCCAGCTGAAGGTCGCGCTGCGTCAGCTTCCGGACAGCAAGGAGCTGCCGGGACTGCTGACGGACATCTCGACGCTGGGCAAGAAATCGGGCCTCGAGTTCAAGGCCTTCCGGCCGCGCGGCGAGATCAACCGGGGCTTCTACGCCGAAGTCCCGATCGAGATCGAGTTCACGGGTGGCTACCACGAGGTCGCGACGTTCTTCGATCGGGTCTCCAAGCTGGACCGGATCGTGAACATCGGAGACCTGGACGTGGGCGTCTCCAAGGAAGGTCTGAACGGCACCATCCTCAAGGTGAGTGGCCAGGCGACGACCTTCCGCTTCCTGGAAGGAGGTGGCGCGTGAGGTTGGGATTCGCGTTGCTTCTGTTGGGCACGCTGTCGCTCGTGGGCTGCGGCAACGAGACCGCGGGCCCGAAGGCGAGCGACTACGACGCGGCCAAGCCCAAGATCCTGGCCGCGGCCCGGGCGCGGCAGAACGCCGCTCCGTCCCGGCCGGCAGCGCCGGCTTCGGCGGCGGAGGAAGCCGGCGCCCAGGCGACGGTGACGTCGGGGTACAGCTACGACCCGAACGAGAAGAGGGACCCGTTCCGCTCCTTCATCCTGGATCAGGCGAGGGACGCAGCGGAGAAGGACGTGGGGCCCTTGGAGCAGTTCGATATCAGCCAGCTGGCCGTGGTCGCGGTGGTGTGGGACACGGGTGTGCCCGTGGCGCTCGTCGCGGATCCGTCCGGACGGCCCTACCTCATCGGCGAAGGTGCGGCGGTGGGAAAGAACGACGGGCGAGTAATCAAGATCGGTGACGGAATGGTTCTGGTGAAAGAGACCTACGTCGACTGGCTCGGCGAGAAGACCACGAAGGACATCGAGATGAGCCTGGCAGGCCGAGATAAGGGGGGTGATCTTCGATGAGCGCCAACAACGATAGGCGGAGCCGCTGGCTCGCGAACGCATTTTGCGCCGCGATCCTGATTGGCGGTGTGGCCTGCGCGACAACGCAGTCGGCGTCCACGGAGCCCGAGCTGGCCGTGCTGACCGACGTGCAGGTCGAGCAGCGGGGCGAGATGACCGTGGTCACCCTGGAGGGCGTGGGGCATCCGCTCTACGCGGCCATGGACGACGACGGCCGGCTCGTACTCGACCTGGCCGCAGTCCGGCCCGAGGGGGTTCCGGAAGAGATCGCCCTGGTCGGGGGCGTGCTGGAAGAGGTCGACGTGGCGGCGATGCAGGACGGGGACGGTGCGCCGTTCACCCGAGTCGAGCTCGCGCTGGACGGGCCCTTCGAGTACGACGTCGTGCCTCACGGCGATGACTTGACCATCCACGTGATTCCGGGTGCCGAGCTCGCCGCTGAGGACGATGCATCGGGTCCGGAGATCGCGGCGGTGTTCGACACGGCGGAAGCCGAGTCGGTCTTCACCACGCCGACGCCGATGGCGTCCGGGGCGGAGGAGACTTTCGAGCCCGAGGCTCCGGCTCAGGCGGAGGCGCCGCTCGCGCCGCCCGCCACGGCCATCACGGGTTTCGAGATCGACTCCGACGGCACTCACATCCACCTGCTGGCCAACGGCCGGCTGGACGGAACCGAGAGCTTCGCGCTGGAGAACCCGGCACGCCTGGTGATCGACGCCAGCGGCATCGAAAGCCAGGTGGACCAGCCTCGGCTGGACGTGGCTGGGCCCCACGTGGCGAGCGTTCGCATCGGGCAGCACCCGGACAAGGTCCGCGTGGTGCTCGACGGTGCCGAGGGGGAGACCTTCTCGCATGTGTCACTGACTCCGCTGAACGACGGCCTGCTGGTGGCCCTGGCTCCGGTGAGCGCCGGGCCCGAGGGCCTCGACGCCGAGCCGATGGCGGCCGCGCCCGAGGCACGGCTCGATCACGAGGGGGTCGCGGTGGAGAGCCTGGAGGCGCCCATGGCCGCCCAGGAGTCCGCCGAAGAGGCTTCGGCCATCAGCGCCGAGGCCGATGCCCTGGCGGCTGAGATGGACACTGCGCCCCTGGTCGATCCGGGCGACGCGGCCACCCACGTGACGCGGGTGGATCTGCTGCAGGGTGCCGGAAGCGATCGCGTGGTGATCGTGACCGAGGGCCCCGGCAGCTACAACATGTTCGAGCCGGATCCGCAGACGGTGGTGGTGAGCCTGCCCGACGCGGCGATCCTGCCCGGCGCCGACGCGCGGATCGCGCCCGAGCCGGGAGGTCCCGTGTCGCTGGTGATGGCCTTCCAGCAGCCCGACGTGGAGACGCCCGAGGTGCGGGTGGTGATCACCCGCGGTCCCGGCGAGCGACCGCTGGTCACGCGGGAGGGCGCCAACGTGGTCGTGGCCTTCGACAGCCACGGCTCCGCGGCAGTGACGCCGCCGGCGATCACCGCGGGGACCGGCGCGGCCGCCGACAAGGGGCTGGCCCAGGCCACCGCCCCGGGCTTGCCGGCGTCTGCCGCAGAAGGCGACGCGCTGGACATCCTGCACGAGGGTGGCCTGCTCGACGGCAAGCAGTACGTCGGTCGCCGCATCTCCCTGGACTTCAAGGACGTGGAGATCGACGATGTTCTCCGGCTGATCGCAGAGGTCTCGGACCTCAACATCATCGCCGGCGACGACGTCAGCGGACAGGTGACCGTCCGGCTCGTTGACGTGCCCTGGGACCAGGCGCTGGACGTGATCCTGCTGACCCGGGCCCTGGGCTTCGTGAAGGTGGGCAACGTCCTGCGGATCGCGCCCCGGTCGATGCTGCAGTCGGAGGCTGAGGGGCGTCTGCAGGAGCGCCGGGCCAAGGAGAAGCTCGAGGACCTGGTGGTGAAGTTCCAGCCGGTGAACTACGCCGCGGTGGGCAATGTCGCCAAGATGGTCCAGCGGCTGCTCTCGGCGCGCGGCACGGTGAACACCGATAGCCGCACCAACACGGTGATCATCAAGGACATTCCTTCGGTGATCGACGAGTCGGTGGCGCTCATCAAGGCGATCGACACGCCCACTCCGCAGGTTCTCATCGAGGCCAAGATCGTCGAGGCCAACCTCGACTTCAGCCGCGAGCTGGGAACCGTATGGGGCTTCGGCGTGCAGCAGCTCAACGATGGCTTCGATACGGGCAGCGGTGTGAACCCCAACTTCGGAAGCACCAACTTCAACCCGCACCCGGATCCGCGGATCCTGGACGGGGCGGGCGACCTGAACAACTTCTCGGTCGACAACCCGATCTCGTCGGTGCCGACGGCCCTGGTCAACCTGGGTGCCTTCCTGCTGGACGAGAAGTACAACCTCGAGGTTCAGCTCCAGGCCGCGGAGAGCACGGGTGAGGGCAAGGTGATCTCCAGCCCGCGCATCGTGACGCTGGACAACCGGGAGGCCGAGATCCAGCAGGGTGTCGCGATTCCGTACCAGACCTTCGAGAACGGTGATGCGCAGCTCCAGTTCATCGATGCGGTGCTCTCGCTTCGCGTGAAGCCCCACATCACGGCGGACAGGAGCATCATCATGAAGCTGGAGGTCACGCGCGACGCACCCGACGACAGCGTCGCCACCGGCTCGGTGGGCGCCCCGGCCATCGCCAAGAACCAGGCGAAGACCGAGACGCTGGTCCGAGACGGCCAGACGCTGGTGATCGGCGGCATCTACACCGTGCAGAAGGGCACGCGGATGTCGCGGGTGCCCTACCTCTGGCAGATCCCGGTGATCGGGTATGCGTTCCGGAACAACTCGATCCGGGACATCCGCAAGGAGCTCCTGATCTTCGTGACGCCGAGGATCGTGGACATGCCGCAGCTCGGAAGCTGATCGCGGCACGCCACGCGAGAAGAGGACGGGGGGAAGCCGAAGAGCTTCCCCCCGTTTTCGTTGGGCCCGCCCTATACTCCAACGGGTGGGTGAGAGCGCAGCACACACGATCTGGCTCGTGGGCATGATGGGAGCCGGCAAGTCGGCGGTGGGCCGTGCCTTGGCCGCGCAGCTGGGCGTGCCCTTCGTGGACAGCGATGCCGAGATCGAGCGCGCCGCCAGACGCCCGATCGCCGCGATCTTCGAGCACGAGGGCGAGGCCCGCTTTCGCGAGCGAGAGCGGGCGGTCGTGGACAAGTTGGCCGGGCGTGCCGCGGTCGTGGCCCTGGGTGGCGGCGCCATCGCCCAGCCGGGGGCCGCGCAGCGGATGGCCGCGTCGGGAACCGTCGTGTATCTCAAGGCGGCTCCCGAGACCCTGCTGGCGCGGGTGGGCGCTGCCGGCACGCGGCCGTTGCTCCACGGGCTCGACGACGCCGGCCGCCTGGCGGAGATCCGCCGGCTGCTCGACGAGCGCGGGGCGGCCTACGAGAGTGCGGGGATCGTGGTGCAGACGGAGGACCGGGACGTGGCGGCCGTGGCGGCAGCGGTGGCGGAGGAGCTGGCATGACGCGGCGTCGAGTCGTCCAGGTGGACCTGGCGGAGCGTTCGTACCCGATCGTGCTGGGCCACGAGACGCTGGACGAGGTCGGCGCCCGGATCGCCCGCTGCACGGGCTCCTCCCAGGCGGCGCTGGTGAGCGTTCCGCCGGTGAATCGCCGCTACGGAGCGCGCGTGGCCCGATCCCTGCGAGACGCGGGCCTGCGTGTCCACCGCTTCGAGATTCCCGACGGAGATGCCGCCAAGACGCTGCGCCAGGTGGCAAAGCTCTACGATGGCTTCCTGGAGCGGGGTCTGGACCGCTCGTCGGTGGTGGTGGCCCTGGGAGGCGGAATGGTCGGCGACCTGGCCGGCTTCGCGGCGGCCACCTTCCTGCGTGGGATCCAGCTCGTGCAGGTGCCCACGACGCTGCTGGCCATGGTCGACGCCGGGGTGGGCGGCAAGGTGGGCGTGAACCTGAAGCAGGGCAAGAATCTGGTGGGAGCCTTTCACCAGCCGCGCCTGGTCTGGATCGACGTGGCGGTGCTGCGCAGCCTGCCGCGCCGACTGCGTGCGGCGGGCCTGGCCGAGGTGGTCAAGGCCGGGGCGATCTGGGACGCGGCCTTCTTTGCCGAGCTGGAGGGCGCCGGCGAAAAGCTTCTGGATGTGGATCCCAAGCTGCTGGTGCCGATCCTGGAGAGGGCCTGCCAGATCAAGGCGGAGGTGGTGAGCGCCGACGAGCGCGAGGCGGGCGTGCGCATGCTGCTCAACTTCGGCCACACCCTGGCCCACGCCGTCGAGGCCCTGCGGCGCTATCGGAGCATCCTGCACGGCGAGGCCGTGGCCATCGGGATGGTTTTCGCGGCACGTCGCTCCGAGGAGCTGGGCCTGGCCCCCGCGGGCACCGCGGACCGGCTCCAGGCGCTGTTGGAGCGCCTGGAGCTGCCGACCCGAGTGCCCCGTTTCGAGCGCAGGGCTTATCTCCGGGCGCTGGCCGTCGATAAGAAGAAGCGAGACGCACACGTTCGCTTCGTGGTGCTGCGGGAGCTGGGTCGCGCCGAGACGCGCCCGCTCCTGCCGGCGGAGATTCTCCCGCCGGCCCGCGGCCGCCAGGGGGCGGGGAGGGGGCGCAGGTGAGCGAAGCGATGGACAGGAGCGACCTGGAGCGGCTTCAGGGGCTGCTGGGCAGCGACCCGGGGTCGGCCGTCTTTCCGGCGCTGGCGGAGACGCATCGGCGGGCCGGGGAGCCGGGCCAGGCCGAGGTGATCGCCCGGGCCGGCCTCGATCGGCGTCCGGATGCCCTGGCGGGGCGCGTGGCCCTGGGCTTGGCGCTTCTCGACCAGGAGCGTCTGGACGAGGCGCGCGTCGAGCTGGAGCGGGTGCTGGCGTCCGTGCCGGATCACCCGGTGGCGCTGGAGGGCCTCGCGTCCAGCGGTGCGGGCCGGGCGTCGCCGCGGCGATTCAACGCGCTGGACGCGCCGGATCCGGACGTGCTGGACGAGCCCATCGACGAGCCCGAGATCGACGCGGCGTTCGAGCAGGCGACACCCGAGCGCGACGAGATGGTGAGCGCGGACTCCGTGGCCGCGCAGGCGATTCGCAGCATCGAGAACGAAGTCCTGCACGAGGTGGGGAGCGACGAGGCCGGGATTCCGGTCTCGACGCAAACCGTGGCCGGCCTGCTCGAGGAGCAGGGGCATGCAGGCGATGCGGCAGTCATGCGCCAGGAGCTGGACGCCCGGGTCCTGGCCAATCGCGAGCGGATCCTGGGCACGCTCGAGCGTTGGCTCGACAACATTCAGAGGAACAGGGCATGAGCTTCCAGACCATTCTTCAGACCCTCGTCGACGGCTGCGGAGGCGGTGTCGGCGCTGCGCTGATGGGCACCGACGGAATTCCCATCGATCAGGCGCTGGCTCGCACCGAGGCGGCGCGCACCCTGGAGGAAGAGTTCGGCGCCGCGGGCGTCGAGTTCGGTCGCATCCTCGACGAGATCCGCAAGGCTTCGGACGCCCTGGGCGGTGGAGCCCTGCGCGAGACGGTGGTCATGCTGGCGCGCTTCAGCCTCGTGCTCCACGCGGTGGACGACGACTACTTCATCGTGTTGGCGCTGCTCCCGGATGGCAACCTGGGCAAGGCGCGCTATCTCATTCGACGCCATCTGCCCGCGATCCGCGAGGAGTTCTAGACCCTTCGCCTCCCGGGCAGCGAACCGCCGCAGGGGGAGGGGAGACGGTGCCGGAAGCGCAACGCATCCTGGTGATCCACGGGCCGAACCTCAACCTGCTGGGCAGCCGCGAGCCCGACGTCTACGGCGCCACCACCCTGGCGGAGATCGATCGGGCCCTGGAGGCCGCGGGCAAGGAAGCGGGGGCCTCGCTCGAGTTCTTCCAGTCCAATCACGAGGGTGAGCTGGTCGAGCGCATTCAGGCGGCGGCCGGCGCGGCCGAGGGGATCCTGATCAACCCCGCCGGGCTTACCCACACCAGTGTCGTGCTGCGCGACGCCCTGCTGGCGACGGGCCTGCCCGTCGTCGAGGTCCACCTGTCCAACGTCCACGCCCGCGAGTCGTTCCGGCGCACCTCGCTGGTCTCCGACGTGGCCGTGGGCGTGGTCTGCGGCTTCGGCCCGGCCAGCTACCGCCTGGGCCTGACGGGCCTGCTGAGCCACCTGCAGGGCAGCCCCTGACCCCGCGGGGGTGTCGCTGGAGGATGCTCCGGGTCGGGTGAAAAACCTACCGCTCCGGGGGGTTGGGCACCTCAAGGACACCTCTATTTCGCCGATAGAACCCATTGGGGGGGCTTATTGCGCCCCCATGACGTCCCGGGGATCTACTTGGCGGCCAATAAGCGGAAGATCCAGGCTAACGCACAGAAGTTCCTTCAGAAGGGTCAGCTCGACAGGGCCCTGAAGGAGTACCAGAGCCTCGTCAAGCTGGATCCGCGGGATTCGAACTCGCGGCTCAAGCTGGGAGACATCGCGCTTCGCCAGGGCGACAAGGAGGCTGCGACGGACGCCTACGTCAAGGTGGCCGAGCAGTTCATGAAGGATGGCTTCGACGCCAAGGCCGTCGCCATCTACAAGCAGGTGGGCAAGATCGATGCGGAGCGGCTCGACATCTACGAGCCGCTGGCGGAGCTGTATCAGCGCCTGGGTCTGACCTCGGAAGCCCTGGCTGCGCTGCAGACGGCGGCCGACTCGTACCACAAGGAAGGCCGCAAGCGCGACGCGCTCGAGCTGCTGCGCAAGATGGCGACGCTGGACCCCACCAATACCACCAGCCGGCTGAAGATCGCCGACCTGCTCCGGCAGGCGGACATGGTCACCGATGCGCTGGCGGAGTACGACGCGGTCGCCGAGGAGTTGGGGCGTCAGGGGGCTCGCGAAGAGCTGCTGGGCGTCTACGATCGTATCCTCGAGCTGGAGCCCGAGCGCACCTCCGCCATCACCGCCATGGCGCAGATCCTCGTGGATCAGGGCATGGCCGAGCGCGCGGAGCCCTATGCGCGCAAGCTGGTGGAGGTCGGCCCGGATCTTCCCGAAGGCCACGAGCTGCTGGCGCGCATCCACACCGCGATGGGCCGTGAGGACGCGGCCACCGAGACGTACCGGACGCTGGCCGAGGTGTACCGCCGGATTGGCGACGACGAGCGAGCCACGGAGATCACCCAGCGCGTCTTCGGATCGGAGCTGGCGGGCCAGGCCGCTGAGCTCGGGGACGGAACGCTGGGCGGTGACCTCTCCGATCTTCCCAGCGACGAAGCCGCCGTTGCGCCGAACGTCGATCTCATGGAGCAGACCCTGGACCTCTCGGGCGGGGTCGACGCGGCCTTCAGCGCCGACGCGGAGCAGCTACTGGCCGAAGCCAGCGTGTACCTGCGCTACGGAAAGACCGATCGCGCCGTCGCCACCCTGGAAGGCCTCCTGGCCACGGAGCCCGACCACCGACCCGCCCTGGAGAAGCTGGGCGAGGCCCACGCCGAGCGCGGCGACAAGGCCAAGGCCGTGGAGATCTGGTCGCGGGCGGCGCAGGTGGCGCGTAGCGAGGATGATGAGGCGGCCTTCGAGACCCTGCGGGCCCGCATCGAAGGCCTGGATGCGGAAGCGGCCGCCGGCATGGGCGATGACGACACCGCGGGCGAGGTCTCCGCCGCGGCTCCCGAAGCCGACGACGTCGGCGACGCCGACGAGGACCTGGAGCGGGAGCTGGAGCTGGAGCTCGACGACTCCGGAGAACCCGGCGACGACGGCAACGAGCTGGACGACATCGATCTCGAGATCGACCTGGTCGATGAGTCCTCGGAAGACGAGCATTCTGCGGGCGAGGCCGAGAGCGGCGAGTCCGAGGAGATCGACGAGGACGACGCGGACATCGAGCTGGAGCTCGACGTCGACGAGGAGCTGGAGCAGACGTCCCTGCCCGATGCGCCCGCCGAAGCCGTCGAGTCCGGTGGCGCCGAGCAGACGATCATCCAGTACTCGAGCGCCGATGCCACGGTCTTCCAGGAGGCGCCGGTCGACGAGCCGGAGACCACCGGCTCCGGGTCGTCCACCACGCCCCAGCAGATCGCGGAGGACCTGGAGGAGGCCTCCTTCTACTTCGACCAGGGTCTGCTGGAGGAGGCCGAGGCCATCTACCGCCGTGTGGTGGAAGCGGCGCCGAACCACCCGCAAGCCATGCTTCGCCTGGGAGAGATCGCCCAGCAGCGCGGGGACGATCCGGGCTCGACGGGCGACGAGGCGATCGCGGTCGACGTCGATGCAGCGTCCGACGCCGAGGCGGCCCCGGAAGAGGCGGCCGACGAGTTCGATGACACCCTGGGTGACGAGCTTGTCGAGTGGGGAGACGACGACGTCGAGCTGGCGGGCTCGGACGCTTCGGACGCGGAAGAGGATGGCGACGAGCTGGAGCTCGACGTCGATCTCGACCTCGCTGACGCCGCCGACGACACGACCAGCCCCGAGATCAGCGTGGCGCCCGTGCAGCTCGAGGAAGAGGCGGAGGAGGAGGACACCGCGGTCGGCGTGAAGCCCCCGGAGACGCAGGCCGAGCTGGGTTCCAGCGTTGATGAGGACACGGCTTCGTCGGATGTCCCGTTCGACGACGAGGTGGAGATCCAGCTCGACCTGAACGACGCCACCCAGTCCGAGGAGCCTTCGCCTGCGTCGATCGAAGACGATGCGGCGGCCGACGAAGAAGATGAGTTGGAAGAGGAGGCCCTGGAGCTGGAGTCCTCGTCCGCGGAAGCGGACGAGGAGTCGGTCGAATCGGTCGAGTCGGCCGTGGACGGCGCGGACGACGTGGCGTTGGAGATCTCCTTCACGGAGCCGGAGGCTTCGCTGGACGAGGCGCAGGAAGCTGCGGCCGCCGATGCGCCGCAGGAGGGCGGAGAGACGCCCCTGGAGGCCGTAGAGGCGCCCCTCGAAGAGGCCGTTCCCGAGCGGGCCGAGGAGCCGGAGCTCGAACTCGAGCGAGAGGAGACTGCGGCGGACGCCGCAGAGCCGGAAGAGCAGCAGCCGGCGCTCGAAGAGCCTGTCGCGGCGGCGGCCCAAGAAGAGCTGCTCGAAGAGGAGCTGGGCGCGGAAGCCGACGACGAGGAAGAGGCCACCTTCGATCTGGCGGCGGAGCTGTCCGACGTCTTCGACGAATCCGACGAGAGCACAGCCTCTCCCGAGGATAGCGACGCGGGCTTCGAAGCGGTGTTCCGCGAGTTCAAGAAGGGCGTCAAGGAGCAGCTCTCGGAGAGCGACTACGAGGCGCACTACGACCTGGGCATCGCCTACCGGGAGATGGGGCTGGTGGACGATGCCGTCAGCGAGTTCCGCATCGCCCTGGGCTCCGGCGAGCACAAGCTCGCATCGCTGCACATGCTGGGGCTCTGCGCGCTGGATCAGGGGCTGCCGCGCGATGGCGCCGCCCACTTCGAGCAGGCGCTCTCGCTTCCCGCGATTCCGGCGGAGCAGCAGGCGCCGCTGCGCTTCGACCTGGCCCGGGCCTTCGAGGCCGCCGGTGACATCGTGCGGGCACGCACGGCCTACGAGGCCGTCATCGCCGCCGACCCCAATCACGCGGAGGCGGCCGAGTGCCTCGAGGCGCTGGCCGAAGTCGGGGCGCCGGCCCAGGAGGTGGAGACCTTCGAGAGCTTCGATGACCTGATCGCCGAGGCGGAGGCTGCCCTCGCGCCGGAGGAAGCCGAGCCCGGACCGGCCGCCGCCGCCGAGCTGGATGACGCGCCGGACGACGCGCTGGACGACGAGCCGACCGTGGCGGAGCAGAACGACGGCGAAGAGGCCGACGCGGACGCGGAGCTGGCCGAGCCCGAA
>JAFDET010000316.1 GCA_019310195.1 Deltaproteobacteria bacterium | reverse complement strand
TCCAGAGCCTGGCCTGGGCCAAGACCAACAGCGCCAAGTTCATCGGCGCGCTGATGGGCGCCATCGGCAGCGAGATCCAGAAGCACGTCGCCGAGCAGCAGGCCAAGAAGGGCGGATGGCGGCCTCCCGCGACATGGGCTAAGGCTCGTTCGCCGACGACGCGCCGTGGACGCTGGATCTCGAGCACCTGCCGTGGCGCGCCGGCCTGGAGGAGACCCGCCGCGCCGCCATACGGCCCCACGCCATGTGACGCTACACTGAAGACCACAGGAGAGACCATCCAATGGCATACACGTTCTTCGAGCTGGAGCAGGAAGGCCACGTCGCCACCCTGTGGCTGAACAACCCGGACAAGCGCAACGCCATGAACCCGGACTTCTGGCGCGAGCTGCCCATGGCGATGGAGGCCCTCGGCGCCGACGAGAACGTGCGCGCCGTGGTGCTGGCGGCCCGGGGCCCCCACTTCACCGCCGGCCTCGACCTCAAGAGCATGGGCGGCACCATCAGCGGCGGCGACACCGAAGAGAAGACCAGCGACGTGGTCCTGCGGCTGCGGCTGCACGGGAGCATCCGGCGCTTCCAGGCTGCCATCAGCGCCGTGGCGGACTGCCCCAAGCCCGTGATCGCAGCGGTGCAGGGCTACTGCATCGGCGGCGGGATCGACCTCATCACCGCGTGCGACGTTCGCCTGTGCTCTGCCGACACGGTCTTCAGCGTGCGCGAAACGCGCATCGCCATCGTGGCCGACGTGGGCACGCTGCAGCGGCTGCCCGGCATCGTGGGCCGCGGCATCGCCGCCGAGCTGACGCTGACCGGGGACGACTTCGGCGCCGAGCGCGCCCAGGAGATCAACCTGGTGAACGGGGTGCTGGCAGGGCACCAAGCAGGTACTGCGCTACTGCGAGGGCAAGAGTGTGGAGGACGGCCTGGAGTACGTGGCCACCTGGAACGCCGGCTTCCTGCAGAGCGACGACCTGAGCGAGGCCATGCTGGCCTTCCTCCAGAAGCGCGAGGCGAAGTTCGAGGGCAAGTAGCGAGAGCCCGGCGACTGGCTACCCGGCCTCGAGCGCAAAGAACCACTGGCCGATTTTCGTCCCCGGGTACCGGGCCGGCGCGGGATCCCAGCGCGCACCTTCGGCCTCGACCCGAAGGCGCTTGTGCAGCAGCGACGGCAGGATCTCCTGGATCGCATCGGGGCCCAGCTCGGTCGCGCTCAGATCCGAGATCCGCCCGTCTACGGCCACGCGCACGAGCTCGCCGGATCGCACCGCGTCGAGCGCATCGTCACTCAGGGTGAATACGCTCAACACGTAGAGGTACTGGCGGCGCGCACCGTCAGGCCCGCCCGGGGCGGTCGAGAGTCCAGGCCAGGTACGTCTCGAGATCATCGGCCGCGGAGCCCGCCTGGGCGCGCACGTACTCGTGGTGAGCGTGGAGCCCGTTCTCGACGATGCGCTGCACGCGCCGGCGGTCCAGCTGACCGAAGCGCCGCGCCAGATGTCCCAGGGCGGCCAGGGCGTCGCCCTTGACCAGGGCGTTGCGGTGCCGCGCCAGGTTGACGCAGGAAACCTCCGCCCACATACGGTCCGACGACTCCAGACCCACCCGCAGCACCAGGTCGCGCAGCTCGAAGATGCGGTCTTCCTCCAGCGCGCGCTCCAGGGCGCGTCGCAAGGAGGTCTCGTCCATTGCTTTGCTACCGTGCGTCGCCATGTCCGACTGGATCGTAAACGACGGGCCCGAAGACCGCTGCTTCGGCTGCGGCCACCAGAACCCGTCGGGACTGCGCCTGCGTTTCCGCCGCCTGGAGGGCGGGGGGGTGGAGTCGCTCTACAGCGTGCCGGCCGACTACGCGGGAGCGCCGGGCATCGTCCACGGTGGCATCCAGGCGGCGATCCTGGACGAGGTGCTCGGCTTCGCAGTACACGACGCCACGGGCTTCGACGACTCGATCAACGTGGTCACCGTCGACTTCCGGCTGCGCTACCGGCGTCCCGTGCCCACCGAGACCGAGCTCCGCGTGGTGGGACGCTACGTCCGCAGCGACGGCCGCGACTACTACGTGGAAGGCGACATCCTCGACGCAGAGGGCGAGGTGCTGACTCACGCCGAGGCCCGCTGGCGCCGCATCGAACCCTCCTAGCCCGGGTCAGGCGATCGCCTTGGCGTCGCGCAGGCGCCCGATCTCGTCGTTTTCGATTCCCCACTCGGCCAGCGCCTCATCGGTGTGCTGACCCGGGTGGGCAGCGGGGCGCGCCACCTCGGGCTGCGTGCGGCTGAAGCGCGGCGCCGGACCCGGCTGCTTGTGGCCGGCCACCTCGATGAAGGTTCCGCGGGCCACATTGTGGGGGTGCTCGTAGGCCTCGGACAGGCTGAGCACGGGCCCGAAGCACACGTCGCTGCCCTCCATGATCTCGCACCACTCGGCGCGGGTCTTCGACTGGAAGACTTCCTGCAGACGCGCCTTGGCTTCGGACCACTTCTGGCGGTCCATCTGGCGGGGCAGGTCCTCTCCCTCGAGCCCGGTCAGACGCAGCAGCTCCGCGTAGAACTGGGGCTCGATGGAGCCGATGGAGACGTACTCGCCGTCACGCGTCTCGAAGACATCGTAGAAGTGGGCGCCCGTGTCCAGCAGGTTGGTCCCGCGCTCTTCCGACCAGACCCCCATGGCGCGGAACCCGTGCACCATGGCCATGAGCGCAGCGGCGCCGTCCACCATGGCGGCATCCACCACCTGGCCACGCCCGGAGCGCTGCGCCTCGAGCAATGCGCACACCATGCCGAAGGCCAGGAACATCCCGCCGCCGCCGAAGTCGCCCACCAGGTTGAGGGGCGGCACCGGAGCCTCGCCGCGCCGGCCGATGGGCCCGAGCGCGCCGGCCACCGAGATGTAGTTGATGTCGTGGCCGGCGGCGTGGGCGAGCGGACCGTCCTGCCCCCAGCCAGTCATGCGTCCGTAGACCAGGCGCGGGCTGCGCTCGAGGCAGACGTCCGGGCCCAGACCCAGGCGCTCCATCACGCCGGGCCGAAAGCCCTCGAAGAGCCCGTCGGCCTTTTCCGCCAGGCGAAGCACGGTTTCCACGCCTTCCGGGTTCTTCAGGTCGACACCCACGCTGCGACGATTGCGGGCCAGGGGATCGATGGGGGGCTGGGCGGCGTCGCCGCCGCGCACGTTCCCGGCGCGATCGATGCGCAGGACCTCGGCGCCCATGTCCGAGAGCATCATCCCGGCGAAGGGGCCGGGTCCGATCCCGGCGATCTCGAGGATGCGAATGCCTTCCAGCGGTCCCATGCTGCGCTCCTTCCGCCCGACGCCACCGACGGGGGCGCGAGAGTAGCGCGCCCCCGTCGGTGGCGTCGGGCGCGGCTTCTGGCATCGTCTGGCGAAACCCCGGAGGCCGGACTGGACCCCAGAACCTGCGTGATCACCGGCGCGACGGCCGGCATCGGACGGGCCACGGCGTTCGCCCTGGCCCGTCACGGCTTCCGCCTGGGGTTGGTGTGCCGCAGCCGCGCCAAGGGCGAGGCGCTGAGCGAAGCGCTACGCGCCGAAGCCGGAGCAGCTGACGTGGCGCTCTTCGTGGCGGACCTGGGCGTCCAGACCGACGTGCGCCGCGCGGCCGACGAGATCCTGGCCGGCTTTCCCCGCCTGGACGTGCTGCTGAACAACGCAGGCGTCTTCCAGACGCGCTTCGAGGAGACGGCCGACGGGATCGAAACCACGCTGGCGGTGAACCACCTGGCCTACTTCCTGCTGACCGACCTGCTGCGAGAGCGTCTGGTGGCGAGTGCGCCGGCGCGCATCGTGTCCGTGGCCTCGAACGCGCACCGCTTCGCCCGCCTCGACCTGAACGACCTGGAGTTCCGCAACCGCCCGTTCGGGGCGATGCGCGTGTACGGCACCTCGAAGCTCCTCAACGTGATGTGGAACGCCGAGCTGGCACGACGCCTCGAGGGCAGCGGCGTCAGCGCCAACTGCGTGCATCCCGGCGGTGTCAACACGGGCCTGGGCGATCAGAACGGCGGGGTGCTGGCGCAGGTAGGAGGGCTGGTGAAGCGTTTCCTGCGCTCGCCCGACAAGGGCGCCGAGACCTCGGTCCACCTGGCCACGGCGCCGCAGCTCGTCGACGTGTCCGGGCGCTACTTCGCCAACTGCCGCGAGCGGCGCCCGAGTGCCGCCGCACGCGATGCCGCTGCACAGGCGCAGCTCTGGGAGCTCAGCGAAGCGCTGGTGGCGGGCTCGGCTTCGCCGGCAGGCTAGGAGCCTGACCCAAGATGGAGCATGGCTGCGTTGCGCTCCCTGCGCCGTAGCTACGGCTATGGCTCAGTCGCGCGCCTTGCCAGCGCGGCGTCTCGACGCCCGGGCCGGCGCACTCCATCTTGGGTCAGGCTCCTAGCGGTTCGAGCGAGAGCGCCCGGCCAAGGTCAGGCCGAGCAGGCCGGTGGCCAGTAGCAGCACGCCGCGCGGCTCCGGAATCAGCGCGAAGTTGTCGAGCGCGACGGCCGAGTCGAACTCATCGTCGGTCACGTCGAAGACGGCGATCCCGAAGATGTAGGTGTCCGCCCCGTTGAGGGGCATGGTGATGCTGCGAACCGGGCTCTCGCTCTGGAACTGTGTCGCGCTAACCGAGAGGTTTCCGGCTGTATCCTCGGTGGCCACGTCCGTGATCAGTACGGTGGAGCTGAACGTGCCCGCCAGGTTGCGCACGTGGAAGATCACGAAGTCGGCGAACGGCGCGCTCCAGTTCGTCTCCTCGGTGAAGAGCTGATACTCGAACGCGATGTCGGTGACGGCGTTGACGGTGGTGAACTGCTGAGTGACGGCGGCGCCTTCCACGGAGGCCGCAGGCTCCACGCCGGCGAGGGTGGCGGCGCTGATTCCCAGCAGGCCGATCACATCGGGATCGGCTGCGACGGCGCCGGTTCCCAGGGCGGCCAGCGTGCCGGGTGCCGTGGTCAGCACCAGCTTGGGATCGCCGGCCGGGCCGTAGGTGCCCGTCTCGACGGAGAAGTCCCCGATGGTGCTCCAGCCGGTCAGGCCCGAGTCGAACCCGGGGTTGATGACCATGGCCGTGGCGGACGCGGGT
The DNA here is from genome assembly GCA_019310195.1 of Deltaproteobacteria bacterium. Classification (GTDB taxonomy): domain Bacteria; phylum Myxococcota_A; class UBA9160; order UBA9160; family JAFDET01; genus JAFDET01. The sequence continues at coordinate 2,767 of JAFDET010000316.1, read as the reverse complement.
CCAAGCAGCAGACCCGCCAGTGCAGCAAGATAGAGGAATCGCATGTGCACCGGATCTGCCGCTCGGGCGCCGTGCCTGAGAACACCTGAGTGTTTGCAACTACGTGCGCGTTGGCTGCGGGTGAACGCATGTGCAGAAGCGCTCGCAAGCGCGCGGCCGCCAGGGTGTCGTCAGGCACGGGTCCGACGCGAAGAAATCTCGCACCCGATCCCCGTTGCCGGCGCACGCGCCGGAAAAAAATGAGCAGTGGCTTTGCGCGCTGCCTACGCTCCGCGCGCCAGCTGCTGCAGCTCTTCGCGGGGCTTCTCCGGATGCGGCCGATAGAGGATGACGGTGTGTCCCACGAGCCCACACAGGTGCGCGTCGGTTTTGTCGGCCAGCGCACGGGCCGTGGCCTTCTTGTCCTCGGGCTCCTGGAGACGGACCTTCACCAGCTCGTGGTCCAGCAGCGCGCTGGCCACCGCGGCGACCACCGCTTCGGAGAGAGCCCCTTCGCCCACGTGCACCAGCGGGCGCAGGGCGTGGGCCCGGGCACGCAGCGCCTTGCGGGCGCGGCCGCGTAGCTCGGGCTCGGGCACGCTCAGGCGGCCAGCAGGGCGCGGGCGATGACCCTCAGCTCGAGGATCGGCTTCACACCCTCGAAGATGGGCAACACCGTCGCATCCACCACGTAGCGGCTGATGGGATATTCCTCGGCGTAGCCCCAACCGCCGTGCAGGAGCTGACCCTCCTGGGTCACGACCACGGCCACGTCGCAGGCCAGCAGCTTGGCCTGGGCGGCCAGCGGCGCCGCCTTGCGCTCGTCCTCGTCCATGGCCAGCGCTGCCGCGTAGGTGAGGGCGCGGGCCGGCGCCAGCCGCAGGGCCATGCGCCCCAGGATGTACTGGGTGAGCTGGAAGTCGGAGATGGGTTGGCCGAACTGGTTGCGGTCGACCACGTACTCGGCCGTCTTCTCGAGTGCCGCCTGGGCCAAGCCGCAGCCGCGACCACCGGTCTGCAGGCGACCCGCCGCGAAGCCCGCCATCTGCAGGTAGAAGCCGCGGCCGAGGCCGGCGTCCAGCCCCACCAGGTTCTCGGCGGGGACGAAGTAGTCCTCGAAGTTGAGGGTGAAGCTGTGCATGCCACGGTAGCCAGGCGTGGCGTCGGCCTTGCCCACCAGGCGGCCGCCGCCCGGCTGCTTCATCTCGAAGCTGTGACCGTCGAAGGCGTCCTTCTCCACGATGAAGAGCGACAGGCCCTTGGCCGCCTTGGACAGGTCCGGGTCGGTGCGGCACAGCACCGCCAGCACGTTGGCGCGCCCGGCGAACGTGCACCAGGCCTTGGGGCCGTTGATGACCCAGCCCTCGCTCCCGTCGACCGTGCCGCGCTCGGCGCGGCACCTGACGCTGGCTACATCGCTTCCGATGTCCGGCTCGGTGACCGCGATGCCCACCATGACCTCGCCGGCAGCGATGCGCGGAAGCCAACTCTTCTTCTGCTCCTCGGTACCGCCGCCCACGAGCGCCTTGGTCAGGATCTCGGGACGCGTGATCAGCGAGCCGGCGGCCGCCAGCGACGCGCGCGACAGCTCCTCGGTGGTGAGGATCATGGCCAGGTTGCCCATCTCGAAGCCGCCGTACTCCTCGGGCACGGCCATTCCGAAGTACCCGAGCTCGGCCATCTTGGTGATGAACTCTTCCGGCACCAGCTCGTCGTGACGGTGGATGCGCTCGGCGTGGGGATAGACCTCGGCGTCGCCGAACTCGCGGACCGACTCGCGAATCTGCTCGTGCATCTCGTCCAGGGGCAGGTGATTGGCGCCGCGGGTCTCCGCCACCCGACGCCCGATCGCGCGCACCACCTCTTCGCTGGCGGCCCGGCGCAGCAGCGCACGCACCTCGGCGCCGAACGGGGCATCGAACGCCTCCTCCGTCAGGCCCAGGTCGTCGATGGCCGGCGCCAGGCGATCGCGCAGGCTGCGGGCCAGCTCGGCGATGGCGGCGGCTGTCACGCCCTCCAGCCAGGAATCCGCGCGGCCTTCCTCCACCAGCGCGGCGGTCTGGCCCACCAGCTCGCGGGCGGCGTGGGCCTCGGTTGCGGCGTAGGTCACCCGCTCGGAGAGCACCTGGTGGTCGTCGATGGCGCGGCCGCCCTGGGTCACTTCGCGTGCGCGTTCCAGGACGGTCTCGCACAGGGCCTCGCAGGCCTCCAGCAGAACGCGGGCATCGGCCAGGGTCGGAAGGGGAGTCTCGGACATGGATGCCTCTTGTAATTGCCTGATTCCAAGGAGTTTTTCGGAACGCGGAGCCTGTTACCATAGCGCTTGCCCGGCCCCGGGCACCTGTGGAGGGAAGCATGCACGAGCCTGTTGTGAGGGCGGCGCTCGCCCCTTGGATCACCGCCCTGACGCTGGCCCTGTGCACCGCCGGTGGATGCGTGCGGGTGGGCGCCGTGGAGACGGGTCCGATCGGCCCGATCCCCGGGGACGGCTACACCGACGAGCGCGACACGGTGCAGATGGTCTCGACCGTGATCGGCGGCAAGAACGTGTTCGTGCCCTCGACGGTGGTGCTGACCCAGGGCTCCGGCCGCACGCTCACGATCTACAACACCGCGGACAAGCCCCACGGCTTCCGGATCCCCTCGCTGAGCGTCGAGGCCGTCCTGGAGCCCGGCGTGGAGACCGTCGTCGCGTTGCCCCCGCTGGAGGGCGGACGCATCTACGACATCCTCTGCCACCTGCACCCGCCCCACCGCCACGCCACCCTGATGGTCGTGCGAGGGAACT
>JAFDET010000315.1 GCA_019310195.1 Deltaproteobacteria bacterium | reverse complement strand
ATCCGCGAGACCGAGTGGAAGCCCGCGGACGGCGGCGTGGAGTTTCCGGTGGACGGAACGCCCATCCGGATTACCGGCCGCATCGACCGCATCGACTGGAACCCCGGGACGAAGCAGTGGGCCCTGTGGGACTACAAGACCGGCGAGAGCGTGAGCAACCCCCGCACGGCGCACGTGGCCGGCGACGGCAGCTGGCGCGACCTCCAGCTTCCGCTCTACTGCCTGCTGGCCGTCGAGCTGCTCGGCGACGCGGAGCCCGCGGAGATCGGATACATCGCGCTGCCTCGGGATCCGGCCGGCATCCAGTTCATGAATGTGGAGAACTGGGGAAGGACGAAGAGCGATCCGGTGCTGCTCCCCGAGGCCCTGGACGAGGCCTTCGAGGCGGCACGCGACGTGGTGCGTCGCATCCGCAAGGGCGAGTTCTTCACCGTGGACGGCTTCGATCCCGGCGACCCGATCTTCGAGGCGATCGGCGGAGTCGGCATCGTCGCCGGCGCCGAGGAGGAGGGAGAAGAATGAGCGCCGCGGCCCATAAGCTCATCCTGGCCTCCGCCGGAACCGGGAAGACCTACCAGCTCACCAACCAGTTCCTCGGCCTGCTCTTCCGGGGCGTGGATCCCGAGCGCATCCTCGCCACCACCTTCACGCGCAAGGCAGCCGGCGAGATCCTGGACCGCGTCCTTTCCAGACTGGTCGAGGCCGTGGAGGACCCGAAAAAGCTGGCGGAGCTGGCCAAGGCCCTGGGTTCCCCCGGGCTCGACGCCCCCGCGTGCCGAGCACTCCTGGCCAGGCTGACCCGCAGCCTGGACAGCTTCCAGGTGCGCACCATCGATTCGTTCTTCGTGCACCTGATCCGACTGTTCGCCCTGGATCTGGAGCTGCCTCCCCACTGGGGCATCTCGAGTGAGCGCGAGGATCAGGCGCTGCAGGCCGAAGCCATGCACGACCTCCTGGCAACCTTGCCCTCCGGCGAGGCCATGCGGCTGCTGCGCGAGCTCGACTCCGGCCGCATCGCGCGCATCGTCCACGACAAGCTGCTCGACTACGCGGCCAGGATGCGTCCAGTCTTCCTGGAGAGCGCCGACGGCGCCTGGGAAGGCGTGAGCCCAGGCCACAAGCCCTCGGACGAGGACCTGGAGCGGGCGCTCGGATCGGTGATGGATGCGGAGCTGCCGACCACCAAGGCCGGGAAGCCGAGCGGCCACTGGGTGAAGGCGCGCAGCGGCTTCGTGAAGCTCACCCAGGAGCAGAACTGGGAAGGCATCCTGACCAAGGGCTTCGGCTCCGTCTATCTCTCCGAGGAGCGGACCTACTACCGGCAGCCCATGCCGGACAGCCTGTGTGAGGCGGTCGCGCCCATCGTGCGCCGCGCGGCCCACGAGTTCCTGGCCACGCTGCGTGCACGCAACCGTGCGATCCACGCGCTGCTCGAGCGCTTCGAGGTCGCCTACGCCGAGCGCAAGCGCGAGCGCGGCGCCTACCGATTCGACGACCTGCCCCTGGCCCTGTCGCCCCACGCGGCGTCGGAGTCTCCCATCGAGGCCCGTGAGCTGGACATGTGGTTTCGGCTGGACAGCCGCATCGACCACCTGCTGCTGGACGAGTTCCAGGACACGTCGCCCATCCAGTGGCGGATCCTGGACAAGATCGCCGGCGAGATCGCGGCGGACGGGACCGGCGAGCGCAGCTTCTTCTGCGTGGGCGACGTCAAGCAGTCGATCTACGGCTTCCGACAGGCGGAGCCGCGCCTGCTGGCGGAGCTTCCCCGCCTGCTGCCGGGCCTGGAGCCGGAGGCCATCGACAAGAGCTTTCGATCCTCCGAGGTCGTGCTCGGCACGGTCAACCGGGTCTTCTCGAACCTGGTGGACAACTCCGCCCTCGGCCACGACGACGTAGCCGCGTACCTTCCCGGCGCAGAGCGCTGGCAGAAGGGCTTCCACCGGCACGAGCACGCCTTGGAGCTTCCGGGCGCGGCGTTCGTGGTGGAGGCGCGGCCGAAGGCCGAGGGCGAAAAGCTGGACGTCACCTTGCTGGAGCGCACCGTGGAGCGGGCGGTCCTGGTGTGCGAGGAGTCGCGCGACGCCAGCGTCGGCATCCTGATGCGCGAGCGGAAACACATCCCGGGCCTGATCCACCAGCTGCGCGGCAAGGGCATCGACGCCAGCGGCGAGGGCGGCAATCCGCTGACCGACTCGGAGGCGGTGCTGGCCTTCCTGTCCCTGGTCCACCTGGCCGACCACCCGGCGGACAAGGCCGCCGCGTTCCACGTGGGCAGCTCCCGCTTCGGCGCCTACGTCGATCTGGCGAAGGACGCCGGCAGTGAACGCCGCCGGGACCTGGCACGCGAGGTCCGCGCGCGCCTGGTGGCCGAGGGGCTCGGCACGGTCTGCGCGGAGTTCGCCCTGCAGGTAGCCGGCGATCGGGCCTGGTCCGCCTGGGACCGGGCGCGCTTCGCTCAGCTTTCGGAGCTCGCCTTCGCGTTCGAAGAGAGCGCCGGCCTGCGCCCCTCGGATTTCGTAGACCACGTGCGCAGCGAGCGGGTGGAGTCGCCCGGCGGGGCGCGGGTGCGAGTGATGACCATCCACGGCGCCAAGGGCCTGGAGTTCGACGCGGTGATCCTGCCGGAGCTGCACAAGGATCTGGTGGGCCAGCGCTCGGGCCTGCTGGTGGATCGGCCGCAGCCCGAGGGCCCGATCGAGACCGTGTCGGTGTCGCCGAACAAGGGGCTGCTCCGCGCCGACACCGCGCTCCGCAAGATCTACGACGACACCACCGCGCGCATGTTCGAGGAGGGGCTGTCCACGCTCTACGTGGCGATGACCCGCGCGGCGCGGCGGCTGGATCTGATCGTTCCGTGGCGGGATCCGGACAAGGAGGTGAAGGTTCCGAAGACCGCGGACCTGGTGCGCGGCGCACTGCCTGTAGACGAGACCCACGAGCCCGACGCCGCGGGCGTGATCTGGTCCCATCCGGACAACGCGCCGGCCGACGGCTGGGCCGCGGAGCTGCACGGGGAGAGCGCGGACGCCGGCGAGGCGCCGTCTGCGCTCGGCTCGCTGGAGCTGGCGCCGAGCACCGGCCCGCGCAGCCTGCCGCGCCGCAGCCCCTCCGCCGAGGAGGGCGGTCGGCTCGTGAATGCGGAGTGGCTCTTCCGCGACAAGCGCGGCGCCAGGCGGGGGACGTTGGTGCACCGCTGGCTGGAGGAGCTGGAGTGGATCGGGGAGTTCGAGCTGGAAGAGGCGAACGCCCTCGAGATCGCAGAGTCCCTCGAACCCGACCTGGCGACCCGACGCGCCGAGCTCGACGCCCTGCGCGAGGCGCTCCGGGCGGAGCCGGTTCGCACCGCCCTGAGCCGCGAAGGCTGCGGCGCGCCCGCGGGTCTGGACTTCGAGGTGCGCCAGGAGCACGCCTTCTCCATGGTGCTCGCCGACGACGAGGGCGAGGAACAGCTCTGGACCGGCTCCATCGACCGGCTGGTGTTGGGCAGGCAGGACGGCCAGATCGTCTGGGCCGACGTGCTCGACTACAAGACCGACCGCGTCGACGAGGCTGTGCTCGACGAGCGCACCGCGTACTACCGGCCCCAG
>JAFDET010000083.1 GCA_019310195.1 Deltaproteobacteria bacterium | reverse complement strand
TCGCTCTCGAGCTGGCCCTCGAGCTCGGCGACGCGCCGTTTGAGATCTTCGTTGCTTTCCGACACGACGGTTCCTCCCTGGCCGGACGATAGCCACGGCCGGGCCGCGTGGGTAGAATGAGCGGAGTTCACATGCCCAACGACGATCTCCAGACGCAGGCCCGGGCGCCGGTGGTGGATGTCTCTTCCGGCGTATTTCGAGCCGAGGCCGCGAAGTGCGCGCCATCCTGCGCTGGCTGATACGCGTCGCGGTCGTCGCGGCACTCTTCGTCGCCGTGGGGCTGGTGAGCGCGCGGCTGCGCCGGCCCGGTCCGGTTCTCTACACCGGTGGGCCGATCCTCACGATGGACGCCGACGGTCGGGTGGTCGAGGCCCTGGCGGTGGAGGGCGAGCGCATCGCGGCCGCCGGCACCCGCGCAGAGCTTCTGGCCTGGGCCGACGAGCGCGGCGCCCGCATCGTCGAACTGGGCGGACGGGCGCTCCTGCCCGGCTTCGTCGACGCCCACGGCCACTTCCCCGGCGAGGGCCTGGAGGCCATGGCGGCCAACCTGAACTCGCCGCCCATCGGCGAGGTGCGCACCCTCGACGAATTGCTGGCGCGCCTGCGCGCCCGCGCGGAGGAGACGTCTACCGGCGAGTGGGTCGTCGGCTTCGGCTACGACGACACTCTGCTGGCGGAGAAGCGTCACCCCACCCGCGTGGACCTGGACCGCGTCTCGGGCGAGCACCCGGTGGCGGCCATGCACATCTCCGGGCATCTGGCGGCGGTGAACTCCGCGGGTCTGGCGAAGCTGGGCTTCGACCGGGCGAGTCCCGACCCGGAGGGTGGTATTCTGCGCCGCGGTCCGGACGGCGAGCCCGACGGCGTGCTGGAAGAGACGGCCATGGAGCCGATCCAGCAGCACATCACCAACCCGTCGCCCCTGACGGCGCTGCGCATGTTGCGGCTGGCGGTGCACAGGGCCCTGGCCCACGGTGTCACCACTGCCCAGTCGGGCTACGCGGGCGCAGCGGAGATCCGCTTCTTCCCGTGGCTGGCGCGGCTGGGCCTTCTGCCCCTGCGCCTGGTGGTGTGGCCTGGCGACGAGGCCAGCGAAGCCATCCTCGCCGGCGAGCTCCGCATCCCGTCGAGTGACCCGCTGCGCGTGCGCTACGGCGCCACCAAGCTGGTGGCCGACGGATCGATCCAGGGCTACACGGGCTACCTCTCCCAGCCCTACCACGTGCCGCCGGGCAACGACCCCGGCTACCGGGGTTATGCGCGCATCCCGCGCGAGGCGCTCTTCGAGAAGGTGGCGCGCTACCACGCCGCCGGGCGCCAGCTCGCCATGCACGGCAACGGCGACGCGTCCATCGAGGACATCCTGGATGCGTACGAAGCGGCGCAACGCGCGCACCCGCGCGACGACGCGCGCCCGATCGTGATCCACGCCCAGATGGCGCGGCCCGACCAGCTCGATCGCATGCGGAGGCTCGGCGTCGTGCCCAGCTTCTTCAGTCTGCACACCTACTACTGGGGCGACCGCCACCGCGACATCTTCATGGGCCCGGAGCGCGCCGCGCGCATGAGCCCGGCGGCCACGGCGCTGGCCAAGGGCGTGCGCTTCACCATCCACTGCGACGCGCCGGTCGTGCCCATGGAGCCCCTGCGCCTGGTCTGGGCTGCGGTGAACCGGCGCTCCACCAGTGGCGCCGCCATCGGACCCGCGGAACGCATCACCGTGTGGCAGGCCCTGCGCGCCGTCACCATCGACGCCGCCTGGCAGCACTTCGAGGAGGCGGACAAGGGTTCGCTGGAAGCCGGCAAGCTGGCCGACCTGGTGATCCTGGACCGCTCGCCCCTGGACGTAGCGCCGGCCGAGATCGACGACCTCCAGGTGCTCGAGACCATCGTCGGCGGCCGCACGGTCTACCGCACCGCCGATTGACCATCAGAGGAAGTGACTCAGGACTCGCGCGCGGTCGGTCGATTACACCGCGCAGGAGGCCCTGGGAAGCATGAGCACTCACGAGGCGGCAGCCGGTACGCAAGTTCGAGCGTGGGGACGGCGCAAGTACGACCGCCGGCGCGGATACTTCGTGTCGCCGAGGGCCCAGGGTCGCTTTCGCGCGCAGATCCTGGCACTGGCTTTCCTGGTGTCGCTGGTCTCATTGGGGCTCACCACGGCGACTGCGTACCTGGTGAAGCACGAGAGCCTGCTCGAGGGACAGCTGGTGCCCGCGGGTCTGGCGCTGGCGACCTTGCTGCTGTGCGCCGTCATCGTGCGCCTCTGCGATCGCATCTCCCACCGCGTGGCGGGGCCCGCCTACCGGCTGGGCAGCACCCTGGAAGCCGTGCAGCGCGGCGAGCACGTGGCGCCCATCACCTTGCGCAAGGGTGACCAGCTTCAAGACCTGGCGGAGACGCTGAACGCGACGCTCCAGAAGCTGGGCGCCATGCAGCCGCCGCCGGGCTCCGCCGGCGACGACGCCTAGCTCATCAGCACCTGGTTCACGTAGTCCGCGATGGCGGAGCGGTGGCTCTCGCTGATCTCGCGGAAGAAGAGGCCGGCGTCTCCGTTGCGCCGGCTGCGCATCTCGGCGGTGGCCTCTACGAGCCCCCGTTCGGGCAGGGCGAAGGTGATGCGCGTGCCCTCCGGGCTCGGCGCCGCCGAGCTGTGCAGCAGGCAGCCCTTGGCCGATAGCTCCACGATCGCGCCGGGCCAATCGCGGTCGCCTTCCACGCAGCGCGCCGGCAGACGCGTTGCGGCGCGCGGGCACTCGCGCGGTCGATCCTCCAGCGCGTTCTGCAGCACCCGGTACACGCGCGTCAGGTCGGCCGGTCGCTGCAGGACGCCCGCCACCCGCGCGTCCTCGCGCGCGGTGTCGGCCGCCGCGCCGATCAGGATCATCGGCGTCGGATCGTTGGGAATCCGAGCCAGCGCTCGCGGGTTCATCAGCCGCAACTCGGGCGGGTAGCGCTTGCACTCGTCAGGCGAGATCAGCCGATAACCCAACCGTCCCAGTGCCGTGCGCACGCCCGGCTCGAGATCACCATGGGCCTCCCGCATTTCCACGACGCGGGTCCATCCAGCGGTCATTGGCCTCGACCCCCTCCACTGCCAATATCGCGTTTCATGGTACGCGGGCAAGTCCCGGCCCGCTCGCGGGCAGCCGGGCTAGCATCCGAGTGACGGCGCGGGATGGAATTGCGCGCGCGGCGGGGGTGCGATGACGGCGGTGGCGGAACCCGAGGGCACGGCAGCGGAGCAGCCGGTAGTGCTTCAGGCGGGTTTCCGACCCTTCTTCCTCCTGGGAACACTCTACGCGGCCGCGGCGCTGGCGGTCTGGCTGCTGATCTTCGCCGGCGTGGTGCTGCCCCGACCCGGCACCTGGTCGGTCATCTACTGGCACGGCCACGAGATGCTCTTCGGCTTCGTGACCACCGCCATCGCGGGCTTCCTGCTTACGGCCGTCCCAAACTGGACGGGCACAGCGCGGGTGGCCGGCCGGCCGCTGGCGCTGCTGGTGGCCGCGTGGCTGCTCGGGCGCTCTGCACTCTGGGGCGCGCTGTGGCTTCCGGCCTGGTCGCCGTCGTGGCTGGTCGCTGCGGCCGACCTGCTGTTCCTCCCCGCGCTGGCCGTTGCCGTGGGGCGGCCGATCCTGCGCGCGGGCAAGCGCCACAACTATCCGGTGCTGGGCGTACTGGTGCTGCTGACCGCGGCCAACCTGGGCATGCACGCCGCGGTGCTGGGCATCGTGCCCTTCGGCGTGCGCCTGGGTCTGCACGCGTCGCTGTATCTGGTGTGTGCGTTGCTGGCGATCATCGCCGGCCGCATCGTTCCGCTCTTTACGCGCAACACCCTGCGCGGCAACGGCGTGGCGGTGGAGTCCAGCGCCTGGGTGGAGCGCGCGCTGGTGCCGGTGATGGGTTTTGCGGTCGTCGCGTTGGTGCTGCGGCCTGCCAGCCTGGCCGCCGGCGTGGCTTGCCTGGCCTGCGGCGCGCTGCTCGTGTTGCGTCAGGTGCGCTGGCAGCCCCAGCGCACCTTGGGCGTGCCGATCCTGTGGGTGCTGCACGTGGGGCACGCGTGGCTCGCCTTCGGCTTCCTGTGCCTGGGCGCCAACGTCTTTTCGCCGCTGCTGCCCGCCAGCACCGCGCTCCACGCGCTCAGCGCCGGCGCCCTCGGCACCATGATCGTCGGCGTGATGACCCGCGTCTCTCTGGGACACAGCGGTCGCGAGATCCGCGCCACACCGCTCGTCGTTGCGGCCTACGCGCTGGTCATCGTCGGCGGCGCCATCCGCGTGCTGGGACCGCTGCTCTTCCCCGACGCCTACCGCACGACGGTGCTATGGGCCGGCACCACCTGGTCCTCCGGCTACATCCTCGCCGCCATCGCCTGCTGGCCAGTGCTCACGCGGCCGCGAGTGGACGCAGTCGCGGAGTAGTGCATTCGGGGACGTTCCTGCATAACTGCACTGAGTACCACTCCTGCACGGAGGGACGTTCCTGCATAACTGCACCGGGTACCACTCCTTGAGGACTGGCACTGCGTGCAGTTATGCAGGAACGTCCCTCTGTGCAGGAGTGGTACTCAGTGCACGCGGCGCCAGAGGGAGCGGAGGGTGGCGCTGGCTTTGTGGAGGAGGTCGACGCTGATGGCGCGCAGGTGGTCGCGGGCGATGCGGATCTCCTCGCGGCGCGCCTCGGCCAGGATCGTCTCCAGCGGGCGGTCGTCGGTCTTGTAGATCTGGATGTCTACGCGCTCGCCCATGTGGTTGGTGACGCCGCGCTCGATCAGCTTGCGGATGGTACGCGTGGGCAGCACGTGGCTGGGCAGGAAGGGCCGCAGGTCCGCGCGATCGTCGATCTTCATGTTGGCGGCCTTGGCCATCATCCGGCAGGCGGAGTTGGCGCAGGTCAGCGTGCGGCGCTCGCGGCCGGGAAGCTCCTCCAGCCCGCGGCGGATCGCGTTCAGCGACTTCACCGGCACGCGCGGGAAGCGGATCAGGATGCCCGGGTAGACGTAGTCGCGCTCGCGCACGCGAAGCGGCCGGAAGATGTCGCCGTCGAAGCGCTGGTTGCCGACGTTCATGTAGATGTGCGACGGCTTGCGGATCCCGATCAGGAACTCGTCGGAGTCCGAGGGCTTCAAGTCGGGTAGCGGGATGCGGCCGTTGGCGTCGCGGACGTCGTCGGGCAGCCGCAGCACGCGCACGCGCTTGCCCCGGAAGGGCTCCTCGCGCGCGACGATGGGCTCCTCGGACTGCACGCGCAGCAGGTCCGGCACCGGCGCCGAGGCCAGTGAGCCCCAGTAGCGGATCCCGTCCAGCTCGCGATCCAGGCGGCTCTCGATGGCCGTCACCCGGTCGTGGCCCAGGAAGTGATCCGCGTCGGTGACCAGGCTCTCCAGCCAGGCGAGGCGCACCATGCCGTTCAGGAAGGCGCCGCCGTCGCTGGCGAGCAGGGCGTCCACCATGGGCGCTTCCAGCGCCGGGCTCAACGCCACGCGCAGGGTGCGGTCGACCTTGGAGCGGGGCGGGATGTCCAGGAAGCGCGCGTTGTCGAGATAGCTGATGGGCACGATGCGCACGCCGGGCCCGGCCCGGCGGATGGCGGGCACCAGCTTGTCGCCGAAGTTCGGGCGCAGCGGGCGCGTGCCGCGAAATCCCTCGGAGACGGTGCCCTCGGGATAGATCAGCACGTTCCGGGTGATGCCGGCCTCCAGCATCTCCAGGGCGTGCTCCACCGACGGGCCGCGCCCCTTGCCCACGGGCACCAGCCCGTTGGTGGTGGCCGCCCGGTCCTTCAGCCACTGGGGGATGAGCTGCACCTGGTCCACCGCGTTGAAGACCAGGTAGTCCGGCAGGCGCAGGTGGCAGAAGGTGGCGTTGTCGGTGATGCCGTGGCGGTGGGTCGGCGTGTACAGGGTCACGGTTCCGGCGCCGGCCTCCGCCGGCGGCTCACCGATCACCTCCACTTTCCAGCCGCGCAGGTCGCAGAGCGCGCGGAAGAAGTGGTCCACGTGGTTCGTGAAGGGCGTGCCGCGCTCGGGCTGCTTCTTGCGCACGGCGATAGTCACCACGCAGAGCGCAGCCCACACCAGCCGCAGCGCTGCGCCGGAGCGGCGCGCCCAGCGGAAGAGCGCCAGCCGCGCATGATGCAGGTCGTCCCACAAGGTGGGGGGCGCCGGCCTGGGCATGGTGGGGTCCAGCGCGCGCACGCGCTGGGAGAAGTCCACCACGCCGGCGTAGAAGCGCTGGTAGGCCTTGATGCGCTTGTGGTCCTGGCGCGTGCCGTAGAGGGGCTCGAACTCCCGGTAGCGCTCGGCCAGGGTCACCAGCTTCTTGTGCCGCCGGTAGAGTCCCCGGTGTCGGCGCGGTCCGTAGAAGCCGCGCAGGGTCAGCATGGCGCGCTCCAGCGCGCGCACCACCTGCTCCATGAAGTGGCCGTGGATGCGGCGCTGCAGGTCGTCGAGCTTTGCGAAGAAGGCCTCCTGAGCCTCGCGCGCGGCGCGCAGCAGCGGCTCGCGCTCTTCCGGCTCGAGCTTGGCGTCCGCCAGCAGCGCCTGCACGCCCGCGTAGCCGTGCCCCTCCTCCTGGAGGCGCTCCCACTCGAGCTGCAAGCTTTCTTCCAGCCGACGCAGCTCCTGGAAGCCGCTGGGCCTGGCGGGCAGCGTTGTGCTCATGCCCGAATCCTACCCGCTGCGGGGGAGGCCAGGGCAAGGGCCGGCGAAAGCTCCGCGTACCAGCGCAGGGCCAGGCCCGCGCGGCGCACGCCCAGGCCGCAAGCCCGGGCCTCGCGCAGGCCCACGTGCAGCAGACGCAGGGCGGCGGTCTTCGAGCGCAGCAGCGACGCTCGGGCCACCAGACGGGTGGCGCGGCCCAGCTGAGCGCCCAGGGCGCGGCGCTGCTGGCGAATCGTCTCGGCCAGACCGGTGCTCTCCGCGTCTTCGCCTCCCGCCAGTGCGGCCAGCAGCCGGTACTCCAGGTCGCGAAGCTCGCCCAGGCGGCGGCGGATGGCACGCTGGTGGCCCGCGTGCAGCCAGGCCAGGCCCCGTGCCACCAGCGACTCCGCGCTGCCCAGGCGCGCAGCCAGTACGGCGCGCAGCCGGTCGCCTTCGGCATCGAGGCGCGCGCGGGTGGGCTCCGGGTCGGGCAGCAGCGCACTGAGCTCGGGGTCGTCGTCGTCGGCCGCGATCGACGCGGTCGCCAGCCGCGCCCGTCCCGCGTGGGTCTTCAGCAGCGTTTCGATCAGCACGCGCTCGTAGAGGTAGGCGTTGGTGCGCAGGGGCTCGGCGCGGAAGCAGAGCTCCTCGTTCGCCAGCATCTCGCGCAGCTGCGACTGCAGGATCGTGCCCGGCGCCGGCGTGCGCCCGCGCACGCGATCCCACCACGCGGCCAGGCGGCTGCGCCGCACGCGCAGGCCGTGCTCGGCGCCGTCGATGCAGAAGCGGTGCAGTGCGTGGCCCTCGCTGGGCGCGCTGCGCAGCAGGCGCGTGCGCAGGGCATCCAGCTCCTCGCCGCTGCGCCCGTAGCGCACCCGTCCGGCGGCGGAGAGCAGCTTCCGCCGAGCCAGCAGGTAGCCCGCGGTCCAGAGCTGGGTGTTCAGGGGCGCGTACTCCAGCAGCGGGATGGTCCAGGCCAGCCCCGCGAAGAACAGAGCGGGATACAGACCGAAGGCCTTGAGCGAGCCGAAGGCCAGATCGAACAGGCCCAGGTCCCAGTGGTCGCGCACCAGGCTGCGGGCGTGGCGCGCCATGCCCAGGCGCACCCGCGTCAGGGTCCGGTCCAGGCGGGTCAGGCTTCGGGGCGGCCGGGCGCCGGCGGCCGCGGCCTCCAGCTCGGCGGCCCGCTCCCGCGCCAGGCGGGTCACGTGCTCGGCATCGGTCTTCATGCTTCCCGCTCCCTTCGACCCCTGGATAGAGCAGGGCGCGTGCCGAAATGCCCGAATTCCTGAAAAACTCCAGTTGAACAGAAGGTTATGGTCAGTTTTGCCGCTTAGTTTCCGCCCCTCCCAAGGTCCAGCTCGATACACTCAATGTCGGTCGCCGTACGTTCGATGCAGGAGGTGTGATGGTCGAGTTCCTGTCGGATTCCGAGCGTCCCGTGGTGCGCGCCCTGGCCGAGCTGGCCACGGGCAACCCCTTCCTGCCGGAGCGGGTAGAGCACGAGCGTGTGGCCCTGGGCGACGCCTTCACCCCGGTGAGCCGGGTCTGGCACGAGGGCACCGATATCGAGGCCGCCAACCCCAACGTGGAGCGGCTGGGCGTGCTGGCCGAGCACCTGGCGCCGCAGCTGCGCGGGCGGCTGGCGGGCGGGGCGCGCGCTTCGGCCGACGACCTGCGCGCCTACCGCGGCCTGATCTTCTACCTGCTCTACTACCGCTGCCTCGGCGTCTTCGGCCCGCTGCTCGCCAGCGATGCGCGCGGCGGGTCCAGCACCGGCCGCGTGGCCGGCTACGCCCGCTTCCGCGACGACTTCAAGCACTTCCTCCACATCCCCGACGTGCGCCTGCCCGGGCTGGTAGAGCCGCCGCACCTGTTCGCCTGGGGCTACCAGATCCGCCGCGCCTTCGAGGGCACCTTTCGCGGCATCCAGGGCGGCTCGCTTCCCGCGGCCCAGCTGCGCGCCGCGGTCTGGCAGTCGATCTTCACCCACGACAGCGAGCGCTACGCGCGCGCGCTCTACTCGCGCATGGGCGATGTCACCACGCTCATCCTGGGCGAATCGGGAACGGGCAAGGAGCTGGTGGCCCGCGCCGTGGGCCTGGCGCGCTACATCCCGTTCCGCGAGAAGTCGGCATCGTTCGAGGCGAGCCCCGCCGAGTCCTTCCACGCGGTCAACGTGTCGGCGCTCTCGGCCACATTGATCGAGTCCGAGCTCTTCGGCCACCGTCGGGGATCGTTCACCGGGGCCCTGCAAGACCGTGAAGGCTGGCTCGAGAGCTGCTCGTCTCCGGGCAGCGTCTTTCTCGACGAGATCGGCGAGCTCGAGGCGCCCATCCAGGTGAAGCTCCTGCGCGTGCTGCAGGCGCGCTGCTTCCAGCGCGTGGGCGAGACGCAGGATCGTACGTTCGCCGGAAAGCTCATCGCCGCCACCAACCGCGACCTGCCGCGGGAGATCGCCGACGGTCGCTTCCGCGAAGACCTCTACTACCGGCTCTGCGCCGACGTGATCTGCACGCCCACGCTCAGAGAACAGATCGCCGACTCCCCGGAGCAGCTGCCGGGGCTGATCTCCTTGCTGGCGCGGCGCATCGTGGGCGAGGAGGACGGGCCGGCGCTCACCCGCGAGGTAGTGCGCTTCGTCGAAAAAAGCTTGGGCCCCGGCTACGCCTGGCCCGGCAACGTGCGCGAGCTGGAGCAGTGCGTGCGCAACGTGCTGATCCGCGGCGAGTACACGCCGCCGGGCATGCGCGCCCGCGGTGGCGGCGACGCGCTGTCCGCCGCCATCCAGGAAGGCTCGCTGAGCGCCGACGACCTGCTGCGCCACTACTGCACGCACGTCTACGCCCTCACCGGCAGCTACGAAGAGGCTGCCCGCCGCCTGGGCCTGGACTGGCGCACGGTGAAGGCGAAGATCGACGCGGAGCTGCTGGCCAGCCTCAAGCGGGCGTAAGCTCAGCGGAACGGCGACGGCATTTCCTGCCCGTCGGACTGCATCGGATGCAGGTGGAGCCGCGCCGGTCGCGCGGCTCGCGCGCACGCGCCGAGCAACCCCAGCTCCCCGCCAACGCTGCGCTTTCCCGCCGCGCGCCCGCGGCTGGCACGCCTCCTGCTCTTGTATTCCTCCAGCCGGCGAATGAACGCCGGGCACGGAGGACCTTCCCCCATGAGCATGTTCTTTCGTTGGACCAGCGGCTTCGCCTCGCGGATCGACTCGATGGTGAAGCAGATCGAGAACCACGACGCCCTGGTGAGCGCGGCCATTCGCGACGCCAAAGAGGCCCGCGCGCGCGCCAAGGTGCAGCTGGCCCGGGTGCGCGAAGACGGGCGCCGCATGCAGCGCCGCCGCGCCGAGCTGGAGGAGGGCGAGCGCCGCTGGCGCGAGCGCGCCCAGCGCATCGGCAACGACGACGAGGAGCGCGCGCTGGAGTGCGTGCGGCGCATGAAGCACACCAAGCGCGAGCACGAGCAGCTGACCATCCAGGCCACGGAGCACGAACGCCTGGAGTCGCAGCTCACCCGTGACATCAGCGGAATCGACGGGCGCATAGAAAGTCTGGTGCAGCAGCGCAACCTGCTGCGCACGCGCCAGTCGCGCGCCGAGGCGCTTTCTGCCGCCCATCAGGACGACGGGCGCCGCCTGGCCGAGGTGGACGACATCCTCGAGCGCTGGGAGATCAAGGTCAGCGTCAACGAGACGGACGTGGACTGCTCGCTCGGCGAAGAGGACGACCTGGAGCTCGAGCTCTCCAGCGTGGAAGAGCGCGAGGACCTGCGCGCCGAGCTGGACGATCTGCTCCGCGGCGAGCCGTCGAACCCGACGCTGGCGCAGGAGGAGGGCGCCTCGTAGCCCTCGCGGCGCGAGGCGCAGACAACCCCCGACACGAAGGGAGAAACACGATGGACCCCCACACCTATCCCAATGGACCGGACTGCGATAGACCGGACTGCGATGGACCGGACTCGCGCATCAGCGAAATCGATGATGCGCTGGCCGAGGACGACGCCCAGCGCGCGGAGCGCCGCGCCGCGCGCACGGCCGGGCAGGAGCGGCTCAACGACCTGCCGCGCCTGCTGCGCTGGATCGGCGGCGCCGTGCTCGTGGTGGCGGCCTTCACGTTCATGCTCCAGAGCTGGGAGAACGCGGACGACCTGGCCCGCTACTACCACTTCCTGGCCTTCACCGGCGTGCTCACCGCAGCGGGCTTCTTCTGCGGACTGCGCATTCGCGACGAGAAGGGCGCGCGCACCTTCCTGGGCCTGGCTGCCGGGGCGGTGCCGATCCACTTCACGGTGCTGGGCGCACTGCTCTACTCGCAGTTCCCGTGGCTCTCGGGCTTCGCGCACTACCCCGCGTACGCCCACTTCACGGCGCCGCATCCCGCGGCCGCGTTGGCTACCGCCGCCATCGGGGTCATCGCCCTGGTGTTCGTGTGCTGGACGGCCTTCCTGACGTTGGCGCGCCCGGAGGCCCGGCGCCTGACGGTGGCGTACCTGCTGGCCAACGCCACCCTGCTGGTGCCCACGCGCCACCCGGACGTGATCGGGCTGCTGGCGTTCGCCTTGCTGATCGGCTGTCTTCTCTTCGACCGGCGCACCCTGCTGCCGGCCCAGGGCCTGCGCACCGTCGAGGGTCGCTTCGTGCGGCTCCTGATGGGCGTGCCCTTCGCCGTGCTGATCGGGCGCACGCTGAACCTGTACGAGCCGTCGTCGTTCTTCTACGCGGCCTGGATGGCCAGCATCGCGGTGACGCTCTTCGTGCTGGGCCCGGTTGTCGTCAAGCAGAAGCGCGAGGCCGTACTGGCGCAGTACCTGGCGCTGGTCCCGGCCGGACTGGCCTGCGTGGCGCTGGGCGACGCCGTGGTGGGTGCGTTCAACCTG
>JAFDET010000082.1 GCA_019310195.1 Deltaproteobacteria bacterium | reverse complement strand
TCCGCCGAGCCGACCGTGTCGTACACCACGTCGACGCCGCCGTTCAGCATCGGAAGCCCGCGCCAGGGGCGCAGGAGTGCGGCGCCGGTGATGGCGGCCAGCTGCTCCACCAGGAGTCGGTTCGGGCGCCAGGGCAGCACGCTGTGCGCGCCCAGCTTCTCCGCCAGACGCGTCTGGTGCTCGAATCGTGCGACCGGCCACGGCCAGCAGGCCCAGGGTTCCGCAGCCGTAGACCAACGCGTGGCCACCCGGGGTGGGGGGCGAGTGCAGGATGGAGTGCAGCGAGACCGAGAACGGGTCGGCCAGCACCGCGGCCTCGTCGGGAACGTCGTCGGGCACGGGAATGCACATGGATTCGTGGGCGGGAACCAGGGGTGCGAAGCCGCCGCTGGCCTGACGGCTGTTGCCGGTGTGGATTCCGGGATCGACGACACCCTGGGTAAAGCAGAGGCACTGGGCCAGGTCGCCGCGCCGACACCAGGTGCAGGGATCCAGGCCGCGCGGTGCACAGGAGAGCCAGGGGTTGAGAACCACGCGCTCACCGATGCGGCGCCGGGTCACGCCGGCGCCGACCCGTTCGACGGTGCCGACGACCTCGTGCCCCAGGATCTGGGGAAACGAGATGAGCGCCGTCATCGGATTGTCGAGGTCGCCGTTCAGGAACACCTGCTTGGTGTCGCTGCCGCAGATCCCGCACAGGCGAGTGCGCAGAAGGAGCCAGTCGTCGGCGGGAAGCGCCGGCTCGGGTACGTCGCGCTGGCGAAGCGGAGCCGTGGGACCCACGAAGGCCCGCGGCGTGATCCACGAAAGCACGCGAGTCGCCGCCAGCCGCGGCAGACTGTTCTCAAAGACCAGGGCGCGCATCAGGCCGCGCCGCCGCCGGCTCGTTGGACCTGCATTCAGGGACGTTCCTGCGTAACTGCGCGGAGTGCCAGTCCTGAGGACGGACGCCCGATGCAGTCATGCAGGAACGTCCCTCTTTGCAGACCTGGTGGCCGTGGCCCCGAGGGCGTGCTCGGCATCCTGAGGGGCCCGTGCTTGTCGGAGCGCAGCGGGATGCGTAGGCTCTGACGTAGCGTCAGATCTCGTGCACGGGAGGGCTCATGCGATTCGAAGACAAGGTGGCGGTGGTGACCGGCGCGGGAGGCGGTATTGGCGAGGCCTACGCCAAGGCCCTGGCCTCCGAGGGCGCCGCTGTCGTGGTGGCCGAGATCAATGCAGACCAGGGCGGTCGCGTGGCGCGCGAGATCCAGGAAAGCGGCGGCCGGGCCGAGTTCGTGCAGACGGACGTGTCGGACGAGGAGTCGACCCTGGCCATGGGCAAGGCCGCCACGGATGCCTTCGGTGGAGTCGACTACCTGATCAACAACGCGGCCATCTACGGCGGCATGGAGCTGCACAGCCTGCTCACCGTGCCCATGGACTACTACCGGAACTTCATGTCGGTGAACCAGGACGGCGCCTTGCTGGTCACGCGGGCCGTGTACAAGTCGATGGTGGAGCGCGGGGGCGGAGCCATCGTCAACCAGTCGTCCACCGCGGCCTGGATGGGCGCGGGCTACTACGGCATCGCCAAGCTGGCGCTCCACGCCACCACCCAGAGCCTGGCCAGGGAGCTGGGGCCGCGAGGCATCCGGGTCAACGCCATCGCTCCCGGCCCGACGGACACGGAGGCAACGCGCAAGGTCGTGCCCGAGTTCATCAAGGATCAGCTCGTGTCCTCCATGCCGCTCTCCCGCATGGGGACGGTCGAGGATATGGTGGGCGCCGCGCTGTTCCTGCTCTCCGACGACGCGAGCTGGATCACGGGGCAGATCCTCGCCGTGGACGGCGGCCAGATCATGCGCACCTGAGCGGAGCCGGGATGGCCGCCGCGCGCAAGCCCCAGGATCAGAACGGACGGACCCTCGGTCCCCGCGCGCTTCAGACCCGCCAGCGCCTGCTCGACGCCACGTCCGAGCTGCTCGAGCGACGCAGCGTGCGCGAGCTGCGCGTGGTGGAGATCGCACGCGAGGTGGGAACCTCCCCGGCCACCTTCTACCAGTACTTCCGCGACGTGGAGGAGGCGATCCTGCGCCTGGTGGAGCGCGCCGGCGAGGACGTGCCCGAGATCCTCGCGCTGATCGACGGCTCCTGGCACGGCCGCAAGGGGCTCGACAACGCCCGCGCCATCACCGAGGCCTTCGTCGACCACTGGGAACGCCACGGGGCGGCGCTGCGCGTGCGGAACCTGAAGGCGGAAGAGGGTGATCGAAGCTTCCGCAGCGTGCGCCTCAACGCATTGTCGCCGGTGGTCGAGCACCTGGCGAAGCGCATCGAGGAGTTCAAGCGCGGCGGGCGCGTGGGCGCGGGCATCAATCCGTGGGCGGCCGCTTCCTCCATGGTCGCCATGCTCGAGCGGATGTCGAGCTACCACCAGAGCTTCGAGCGGGCCGGCGTGACCCGGGATCAGCTGGTGGAGACCTGTGCCCGCATCGTGTTCACCACGGTCACGGGGCGCCCCGCTTAGTCCGCAGCGGGGGGCGGAGGCTCCGGCGCGGCTCCCACCGACGCTGGCTCCCGCCCCACCTCCAGCTCCAACTCCCGCCGCTGCGCGGCGGCTTCGGACGCTTCGTCGTCGGCGCGGCCGCGGCGGATCTCCTCGCCCAGCTGCCGGCGGCGGGCCTCGCGGCGCTCCTCCAGGTCCTTCTCCAGCAGCTCGCCGCGGCGGCTCACCAGATGCTCGGGCAGGGCCGGACGGCCGCTGGCCGCGTCGCGGCGCTCCATCACCAGCACGCGGCGGCCGCTGTCCCCGTCGGTTGCAGTGGCCACGACCTCGATGCGGTTGGCACCCGGGGCCAGCTTGACCAAAGCGTCGAAGGTGC
Source organism: Deltaproteobacteria bacterium (assembly GCA_019310195.1). Lineage (GTDB taxonomy): Bacteria > Myxococcota_A > UBA9160 > UBA9160 > JAFDET01 > JAFDET01. Next base: position 8,862 of record JAFDET010000082.1, on the reverse strand, counting down.
CGTCGGGGCGCAGGTGGGTCGCGAGCGCGTCGCGTTCGGTGGTGAGGTTGCGCACCTGCACACCGTCCAGGCCGGCCAGCTGAACCGCCGGCAGCCGATCCGGCAGCGTGGCGGGGTCGCGCACGGCGGTGAAGGTTCCGCCGGTCTCGGTGGCCATGGTTTCCAGGGTGAAGGGGCCTCGGAGCGCCTCGCGGCCCACGGCGTAGGCGTGGATCTCGATGCCGTGCTTCGCGGCGCGGCGGACCTGCTTGAAGACCTCCAGCTGGTTGCGCCGCGTGTCGCCGGGAACCGGTAGCGTGGGGATGCCGTCGGTCATGAACAGGATGCTGTGGCGGGCCCCGGGATCCGGCCGGGACTCGGCTCCCGTGCGGCCGGTGAGCTCCGCGGTGGCGCGCTCCACCCCCGCCGCGATGTGGGTCAGTCCGTGGGCGCCGGCCTCGGCCACCGCGTCCAGCGCCCGCTCGACGGCCGACCAGTCGTGGGTCAGTCCCACCCAGGTGACGGCGGCCGGGTCCAGGGACTCGGTCCAGCGCGGCAGCGCCGGGCTCTGGCCGAGTGGCTCGCCGGAGAAGGTCACCACGGCCACGCGTGTGAAGCGCGGGTCCAGGGTGCGCAGCAGGCGCCGGGTGGCGGCGATCTCCGCCTCCAGCACGGAGCCTTCGCGAAGGGGAGCGCCCGGCACGGCCGCGGGGCGCTCGGGAACGTCGGGCCGCTCGAACGCCTCAAGGGTGGACGCCGAGACGTCGATCACCACTACGACATCGCGTCGGGGGTGAGAGTGCCCGGGCGGCACCGCCCAGCCCGCTACAAAGGCCGGCAGATCGCCGGTGAAGGAGCTTCCGGGGGGCGGGTGCTCCACCTCGATCCGCATCTCGGCTGCCGCAGGGGCGGCGGCCGCTGCTGCGAGGAGACCGAGGGCGGTCGCAAGCCGGCGCATCGCGGGATCCTACCAGGCAAGCGGGGGGCACACCCCCGGTTGCCCGGTGGGTCCGGGAGAAAGACATGACGGGCGACGGCGCGGAATTGGGCAGCTGTCTGGTGACCGGTGGGGCCGGCTACCTGGGGCGGCACCTGGCCGCGGAGCTGATGCGCCGGGGGCACCCGGTGCGGGCGTTCGACGTGCGCGAAGACGCGGCCTGGCCCTCCGGGGCCGAGGTCGTGGTGGGCGACGTGACCCGCTACGACGAGGTGCTGGCTGCCTGCGAGGGTATCGACACCGTCTTTCACACCGCCGCGCAGCTTGTCTTCCTGACCTTCTGCACGCCGGAGATCCGGCGGCGCGCGCACGGCGTGAACGTCGGGGGGGTGGCGAACGTGGTGGGAGCCGCTGCGGAGGCCGGCGTCTCGCGGCTGATCCACACCAGCTCCAACAACGTCACCCTGGACGATCCGGTGGTGGATGGCGACGAGAGCACACCCTACGCCTACGGAGCGCGCGACATCTACACCGAGACCAAGATCCGCGGCGAGCAGATCGCGCTGGGCGCCAACGACAAGACCGGCCTGCTGACCTGCGCGGTGCGTCCCGGCGGCATCTACGGCCCGGGCGATCCGCTGATGCTGCCCCGTCTGGTGGAGCAGCTTCGCCGGGGCGTGTTCGTGGCGACGATCGGCGACGGCTCGGCCCTGTCCGACAACACCTTCATCGACAATCTGGTGGACGGAGAGATCTGCGCCGCCCGGCATCTGGTGCCCGAGTCGGCCGCCTGCGGGCAGGCCTACTACGTGACCGACGGCGCGCCCATCAACTACTTCGAGTTCTTCCGGCCCTTCGTCGAAGGGCTCGGCTACCGCTTCCCGCGCTGGACGATGCCGGTCTGGCCCATGCGCGGCGTGGCGTGGCTGGGCGAGCTGCTGCACGTCTACCTGGGGCTGCCGGCCCCGCCGCTGAGTCGTCTGGAGCTGATCAAGATCGTCGTGTCCCACTACAACCGGATCGACAAGGCCCGAAGAGACCTGGGCTGGGAGCCTCCGGTCAGCCCGGCAGCCGCCGTCGAGCGCTGCCTTCCCTACTGCCGGGAGCTTCTCGAAGGGGCGAATGACACCTCGCCGCGTCTCGGATAGCTTCCACGGCGCATGACGGACCGGCCCTTCCGGGTGCTCCCGAAGCTCACCCGCCAGAACGAGGACTTCTGGACGGGAGGCCGCGAAGGCGAGCTGCGCTTCCTGCGCTGCCGAGCTTGTCGCGCGTTCGCGCACCCGCCCCAGCCGCGCTGTCCCGCTTGCCTGGGAACCGAGCTTGCGCCCGAGGCGGTCTGCGGACGCGCGCGGGTAGCCACCTTCACGGTCAACCACCAGGCCTGGATCCCCGGCCAGGACGTGCCCTACGTGATCGCCATCGTGGAGATCGAGGAGGACCCGTCGGTGCGGCTCACCACCAACCTGGTGGGTTGCAGCCCGGAGGAAGTGCGCATCGGGATGCCCGTGCGGGTCGTCTTCGAGGAGCACGAGGACGTCTGGATTCCGCTCTTCGAGCCGGCGGAGGCCTGATGGAGATCCTGGAACGGCGCGCTGCCATCAGCGGCATCGGCCAGTCCCAGGTGGGCCGCCGGCTCTTCCGCGACTCCCTGGAGCTGACCCTGGACGCCTGCGTCGCCGCCATCGAAGATGCGGGACTGCGTCGCGAGCAGATCGACGGGCTGGCGACCTATCCCGGCGCCGCCGGCCCGGCCGGGTTCTCCGGGGCAGGCATCCCCGAGGTGCACGATGCACTGCGCCTGGAGCTGAGCTGGTTCGAAGGCGGCATGGAATCGCCGGGTCAGCTCGGCTCGGTGATCAACGCGTGCATGGCGGTGGCCTGTGGCCTGGCCAATCACGTGCTCTGCTTCCGCTCGGTCTGGGAGGCCACGGCCGCGGCCAGGACCGGCGCCATCGGTGTGGCCGCCGCGGCCGGTGCTGGGGCTGGGGGCGGAGGCGGGTTCCGAGCCTCGGGCAGCATGCAGTGGCAGCTTCCGTACGGGGCCTTCTCGGCGGCCAACTGGATCGCGCTCTTCGCCCAGCGCCACTTCCACGAGTACGGCACCACCCGGGAGCAGCTCGGTCAGGTGGCGCTCAACGCGCGGCGCAATGCGGCTCTCAACCCGAACGCGGTGTACCGCGAGCCGCTGTCCCTGGACGACTACCTGGGGGCGCGGATCATCTCTACGCCCTTCGGCCTGTACGACTGCGATGCGCCCTGCGACGGCGCCACGGCGCTGATCGTCTCGCGGGCCGAGTCCGCCGGCGACCTGCGCAAGCCGCCGATCCGGGTCGAGGCCGTGGGCTCGGCGCTGCGCGGCCGCCCCTCCTGGGATCAGTTCGACGACCTGACCACCATGGCGCTGCGGGACGCCGGCGCCATGCTGTGGTCGCGCACGGACTTGAAGCCGGCGGACGTGGACGTGGCGGAGCTCTACGACGGATTCAGCTTCCTCACCCTGGCCTGGTTGGAAGCGCTGGGATTCTGCGCGAAGGGGGAGAGCGGGCCCTTCGTAGAAGGCGGTGTGCGCATCGCCCGCGACGGAGAGCTGCCCCTCAATACCCAGGGCGGTCAGCTCTCGGGCGGTCGCCTGCACGGCTACGGCTTTCTGCACGAGGCCGTGGTGCAGCTGCGTGGCGAGGGCGAGGCGCGCCAGGTTTCGGGAAACCCTCAGGTGGCGGTTGCGGCCGCGGGTGGAGGTCCGCTGGGCTCCTGCCTGCTGCTCACACGGGCGTAGTCGCCGCGGAGCCGGCGCGAAACCCCGGCTAGTGGGAATCGTCGCCGAGCGCGCGCTCCCGCATGCGCATGTTGGTCTCGACGTCCTGGGCCAGTCCCTGGCGCAGCGCGTCCATGGGAGCCTGCTGCTCCTGCGGCGCCTGGGCGGACTCGCCTGCGAGCACGCCGCCGAAGGCCCCGTGCATGCCCTTGGTATAGATCTCCAGCCCGACCCACAGGCCGACCACGATCAAGACCAGTCCGAACGCCTTACCCATGCCGCGTCCTCCTCCGCCTTCCAAGATGGATCGGCTGGCCGGCCTCCGCGCCTGAGGGCTGCTTCTGCGCGGCGCGCACGGGGCATCAGGCGCAGGGCGGCGGGGAGCCGGGGGCGCGAAGCCCGGACGGTGGCCCGCAGCGCGCGCCAGGCAGTAGCGGCACTGCCTCGCGGCTCACGCGGGCAGGCCAGCTCGGCTAGCCCGTTGCGGGAGCCTGGACCGGCACGTTCGCCACGGGAATCTCCATGGCCCCGCTCTGGGCGTTCAGCACCGTGGGCCGCAGGCGGCGCTTGATCTCGGCCAACTCCTGCCGCGCGGCCTCGTCGCGGGCGTCGGCGCGGATCGCCTTGATTCGCGACTCGAGCCCGCCGTCGTCCACCTCGGCGTCCAGGTGGCCTTCGGTCTGGACGCGCGCCACGTACTCGCGAACGCTCTCCAGCGCGCGCATCTCGCCCTCCAGCGAGAAGCCGTCCAGGGCTTCCTCGATGCGCCGGCGGGCCTTGGCGTTCGCCAGGGTGGCCAGCATGCGCACCTTCTCCCGCTCCAGGTGGCGGATCTCCTCGCGGAAGCGCACCAGGTTGCCCTTGGCCTCTTCGGCCTCGGTGCGAATGCGCTCCACCTCCTGCTCCGCGCGCTCCAGCTCGCCGGCCAGCGCGTGCTTGCGGTGCACCAGCGCCAGCGCCGCCTCGTCGTCGGCCCGGCGCACAGCGCCGCGGATGTCCTCGTGGGTGCGCGTGAGCGCGTGGCGCAGCTCGTCGATCTCGCCCTCGAGCTTGTTGCGCGTGTACAGGATGCCGGCTACCGCACGCTTCAGCTCGGCGTAGTGGCGAGTGCGCTCCTGGATGGCCTGCTCGTAGACCGCCCGCGGGCTGCGCTCCTCGCGATCGCGCATCCAGCCGAGCAGGTTGCCTCGGATCAGCGCGACGAAACGTCCCAGCAGGCTGCGGTTTCGGTTGCCCATGGTTCCTCCTAGGACGCCCTCAGGCGTCGGTGCTCCAGTCCTCGTCGCGGAGTCCGAGCTCGCGGATCTTCTGCTGGAGGCTCTGGCGCACCATGCCGATCGACTCGGCGGTGCGAGAGATGTTGCCGCCGTGACGGCGCAGGGCCGTCAGCAGGTACTCGCGCTCGAAGCCCTCGACCGCGCTCTTCTTGGCGTCGGCGAAGGAGACGCCCGGGGCCGGCGTCGCGGCGGCGGGACCCGGCGTGCCGGTCGCGCCCAGGCGCAGGTCGTCGGACTGGATCTCGTCCTCGCTGGACAGTACGGCGGCCTGCTCGATCACGTTGCGCAGCTCGCGGACGTTGCCCGGCCAGGCGTGGCGGGTCAGGTGGGCCAGGGCCTCGGGGCCGAGGCGCTTCTTCTCGCGCCCCAACCGGTCGGCCGTCTGGGCCAGCAGCCGGTCCACCAGGGCCGGAATGTCCTCGCGACGATCGCGCAGCGGCGGCAGCTCGATCTCGACCACCCTCAAGCGGTAGTAGAGGTCCTCGCGGAACGTGCCCTTCTCGACTTCCTTCTCCAGGTTGCGATGCGTGGCGGCCACGACGCGCACGTCGACCTGGATCGGCTTGGTGCCGCCCACGCGTTCGAAGGAACGTTCCTCCAGGACCCGCAGCACCTTGGCCTGGGTTTCGGTGGGCATGTCGCCGATCTCGTCCAGGAAGACGGTGCCGCCCTCGGCGGCTTCGAAGCGGCCCGCCCGGCGGGCGTCGGCGCCGGTGAAGGCTCCCTTCTCGTGGCCGAAGAGCTCGCTCTCCACCAGCTCGCGGTTGATGGCGGCGCAGTTGACGGCGATGAAGGGCCGGCTGCGCCGCGGGCTGCGGTCGTGCAGCGCCTGGGCGACCAGCTCCTTGCCCGTGCCGCTCTCGCCTCGGATGAGCACCGTGAGATCGGTCTCGGCCACCTTCTGGATGGTCTCGAAGACGCGGCGCATGGGGGCGCCCGAACCGATCAGGTTGGCGTAGCCGGAGTCGCGCTGGACCCGTTCCAGCAGCAGGGAGTGCTCCCGGGCGAGCCGGGTGCGCTCCAGGCCGCGGGCCACCACGACGCGGATCTCGTCGTTGTTGAACGGCTTGGGCACGTAGTCCTCGGCGCCGCCCTTCATGGCCTCGACGGCGATCTGCTCCGAGCCGTAGGCGGTGATCATGATGACCGGCGCCTCGGGGCGGATCTCCTTGGACGCCCGCAGCACGTCCATGCCGCTGGGACCGTCGCCCAGGGCCAGGTCGGTGAGCACCAGGTCGACGGGCGTCTCGCGCAGCTGGGCGATGGCGCTGGCTCCGTCGCCGGCGCAGGTCACCTCGTAGTCTTCGCGGCGCAGCAGCCCGGAGAGCGCCAGCTGGATCGCGCGCTCGTCCTCGACGATCAGGATGCGGGGCTTCACGAGGCAGTTCCTCCGTCTCCCCGGTGCTTCGGGAAGGTGAGCACGAACTCGGTGCCGTGCCCGGGCGACGACTCGGCGGCGATGGTGCCGCCGTGGGCGTCCACGACCTTCTTGGACAGGGCCAGGCCGAGGCCCGTGCCCGACTCCTTGGACGTATAGAAGGGGCTGAAGATCTTGTTCATGCGCTCGGGCTCGATGCCGGGCCCGTTGTCCTTGATCCGCACCCAGACGGCGTCGCCGGCCAGGTTCTCGCCGGCCTGGATCTCCAGGCTGGGCGAGGGCGTTGCGGACTCGCCCAGGGCGTCCAGCGCGTTGGCGAAGAGGTTGATGACGACCCGCCGCAGCTTCTCCGGGTCGCCCATCATCTCGCCGTCGGCGTCGACCACGCGGGTGATCTTGATGCCGAGCCGCACCACCCGGTCGCGGAAGGTCTCGAGCGCCGAGTCCACCACATCGACGATCGACATGGTGCGCATTTCCACGTCCTCGTCGCGTGCGAAGCGCAGCAGGTGGGAGATCGAGCGTTCTACGCGGTCGAGCTCCTCGAGCGCGACCTGGGCGTACTCCACGTTGTCGGCCGCGCGCGGGTCCTCGCCCATCTGCTGCACCAGGCTCTTGGCGGCGGTGATGGGGTTGCGGATCTCGTGCGCGATGGAGGCGGAGAGCTCCTCCAGGTGCCGGGAGTGCTCACCGTGCAGCTCCCGGCGCTGCTGGGTGGTCGTGGTGGTGACCTGCCGCGACACCTCCTGGTGGATCCAGCGCTGGCGCAGCACCGGGGCGATCACGGCCACCACGTAGTGCATCACCAGACCGATGCCCCAGGCCAACGCCACGATGAAGGCCGCCCGGAAGCCGGCCACCATCAGCAGGAAGAAGCAGACCATGGAGTAGACGACGAAGTGGACGACGAACGAGAGCTTGGCGTTGGCGACGCGCTGGGCCTCGCGGTAACGGCGCTCCTCGGCGGTCAGCTTGCTGCGGCGGCGGGAGCGCGGGCGCTCGCTCCGCTCCGTGTTGCGTTCGCGCTGGGCCGCGACGTGCTTCCGATGCCGCTCGCGCCGCTCGCGACGGCGCTCGTCGCGTCGCGCGCGCTGCTCGTCACGCCGGGAGCCTTGTTCCAGTTCGGCCGGTCGCGGGTCGTCGGGGTCCATCAGCTCGCGCAGGGCCTCGTCCAGGGGGTCGCGCCCCTTCACGCTGGTGCTCTCATGCATTGTACGCTGCCTCATGCCCGACCGAGAGAGCAAGCTGCGTGCCCAAATCCCGAAACCCTGCATTTTCAACCATTTGAGGCCGTGGTGCAGTGGCGCAGGTGCAGCGCTGCAGCTTCAAATGCAGGAATTCGACTGCGGCCACCGGGGCCTCTTCTATGCTCCGGGCATGGAGCACCCGAGCGCGATCCGACCCGAGACCCGGGCCGTCTTCCATCCGGAGAAGATGGGCAAGGCCACCCTGTTCCGGTCCGACCGGCTGATGGTCGGGCTCAACGCCTTCGAGCCGGGCCAGGAGCACGCGCTGCACGCCCACGAGGCCATGGACAAGGTCTACTACGTGCTCGAGGGCGAGGGGCTCTTCCTGCTGGAGGGCCAGGAGCTTCCCATGCAGCAGGGCGTGATGCTGGTGGCGCCCGAGGGCGTAGCCCACGGAATCCGCAACACGGGCGAGGCTCGGCTCGTCGTGCTGGCGGTGCTCGCCCCGTCCCCGTAGTTCGGGCTCAGCCGGGCCCGGGCAGCGGCGGTGCGCCGCGCAGCTCCTCCGGAACTTCGGGAGCGGGCTCGGCCGGCTCCGCTGCGTCCGGGGTCACCATGCCCGCCGACATCACCAGCTTGAAGGCCTCCTCCACCGTCAGATCGACGTCGATCAGCTCCTCCTCGGGAACCAGCAGGTAGAAGCCCGAGGTGGGGTTGGGCGTCGTGGGGAGGAAGCAGTTCACCATGGTCTGGGGCGTGACTTCCTGCACGACGCCGCGGGCCGGCCCGGTGGTGAAGGCCAGCGCATAGAGGCCTTTGCGCGGGTACTCGATCAGCACCACCCGGCGGAACTGGGTGCGCGAGCCGGCACTGAAGATGGCCTCGAAGAGCTGCTTCACGGCCATGTAGATGTTGCTGGCCACCGGAACGCGCTTCAGCACCCGCTCCCACAGGCGGATCACCTCGCCGCCCAGCAGGTGACGGGCGATGAACCCGATCAGGACGATGGCGAGCAGCGTGAACAGGGTGCCCAGGATGGGGAGCGGCGGCGGCGTGTAGTCGCCGGGAACCAGTAGGCGCAGGAGCCGCGGCAGGATCAGGTTGTCGAGCCAGCGGATGATCGAGACGATGGCCCAGATCGTGATGCCGATCGGGGCGAAGAAGAGAATCCCCGCGACGAAGTACCGGCGCAGGGTCTCGCGGACTGCGACGAAGAGGCGCCGGATCATGGGGTGCGATTAGAGGAGCGGCTGCTCTTCGCTCTCGCCCGCGGTGTGGCGGTGGAGCACGTTCATGCGCCGACGGGTATAGCACAGCGCCCCGGTGCGATCGGTTCAGCCGGACAG
>JAFDET010000314.1 GCA_019310195.1 Deltaproteobacteria bacterium | reverse complement strand
CCGGGCGCTCGTGCTCCATGTCCTCGAAGACGTGGCGCGCGTGCTCGTCGTCTCCCCGGCTCAGGAAGTACGTGGCCAGCTGCACCTGGGCGCGCCGTACGCCGCGCAGGCTCGGCTCCTGCTCCGGCGACTCGCTCTCCTTGTCCACCGTGAGGAAGATCTCGAGCAGGCGCTCCCGCGCGGGGCTCTGGATCTCGAATGCGCATTCGCAGATCAGCGCGACGTCGTAGGCCACGGCTTCCAGCAGGAACGGGAGCCGCTCCGCGTACGCGAGCTGGCCGTAGTACCGGAAGTAGGAGGCCACGTCGACGGCCCGGTCGATCTCGCCGGCCTGCACGGCCTCCTCGGCCAGCCCTCGGTAGTGGTGCAGCGTGTAGTAGGCGGTGCGGACGTCGTGGCTGTTGATGGCGGCGCGCAGGTAGCTGTTGAAGATCCGCACGCACAGGTCGAAGATGGAGTAGCGCTTCCGTTTGAGCGACTCGGTTCCGATCTGGTGGGTGTTCAGCGACACCAGGTAGGCGGCGCTGCGCATGTCGTTGAGCGCTTCCACGTAGATCGTGTGGTACTGGCGCAGGACCTTCATCTCGACCCACAGCTTCTGGCGCGCCACGTCCTCGCGGGCGTGGGGGGCCATGGCGATGAAGCTGGGGTCGCGCGCCAGGCTGCGGTCGATCTCGAACCAGCGCGAGTCCAGGCCCTCGCGGATGCCGGCATAGTCGCGCACGAACTCGTAGAGGGCGTCCACCGCGGCCAGGGAGATGCCCCGGTCCTTGTTCCCCATGGCGTTCATCGCCACGTCCTCGAGCTGCTCGAGGCTGGTGACCATGTCCGACCGCAGCCCGTGCCGGTATGCCCGGGCGGCGCGGCGCGCCACCTTGAAGGCGTGACGGCGGATCCGGTCCACCACCGCCACCGGCTGCAGGAAGGCGAATACGAAGTTGAAGTAGGGCAGCAGCAGCAGCAGGGAGAGGGTCACCATGGTCAGGGCGATGCTCACCGCGCCGTAGGGCACGGCGCCGCCCTGGGCCTCGCGGCCCCCCAGGGTGGCCGACATCCACACGCAGTAGCCGGCCGTGAGCACGAAGAAGCCCATCACGATCAAGTTCACCGGCTCCCGCACGAAGAGCTCGGTGATGCGGTGCGTGTAGCGGTTGGCCGCCAGCTCCACGATGATGGCCACGACCGTGATCGCGATGCCCAGCACCGCGGCCACCACCTCGGCGGCGTTGGAGATGCTCTCCAGGGCGGCCCGGGTGTCCAGCCGGCTGAGCCAGGGGACCTGGGCCTCGCCCAGGTTGAGGGTCGCGCTCTCCACGGCCAGGGTCAGGAGGACCAAGCCCAGGCTCGCGCCCAGGAGCAGGAGGAAGGGAATCAGCCACACCAGGGCGATGCTCTGGGGCGCGGCGCGCATCTGGGCCATCGGCCCAGTATGACACCGGGGCGGAGGAGGGCCCAGAGCGGAGGGAGGAGCGCCGCTAGCGCTCCAGCGAGACCCGGCGCTCCAGCTCCGGCCAGTCCACGGCGCTCTGGGCGGCGAATGCCCCGAGGAGCAGCTCCCGCTCCTCCGGCCCGTCTCCGCTGCGGAAACGGTCGATCGCCTGCTCCAGGGCGGCGGGGTCCGGCTGGGCCGGCGCCTCGTCCGCGAGGGTGCCGTCCTCGTGGCTCACGCCGGCGCAGTCGAGCCACTCGATCAGCAGCTCCTTGCGACACTCCAGGAAGTAGACCGCCAGGAGCTCCTCCGCGAGCGGGCTGGAGGCCACCCGGGCCATGGCGCGCCGCACGGCTGCGGCCTGCTTTTCCAGGGGCTGGCGTGCCATGTAGACCGGACGCGCCTTCATCACGGCACCGGCGGCGGCCAGGGCCTGGGCGGCGGCGCCGGGGGCCGATTCGCTCAGCATTCGGAGCACCTGCTCCGCCATCTCCGGGGACATGGCGGCGAAGATCTGGTACGCGCGCACGGCGACCTCCTACGTGGCTCGGCCGGCGTGGGCGGCCGACAGGCCGACGCCCAGGCTAAGCACCAGCGCGGCGGCCAGCGCCGAGTGCAGGCCGGTGATCTCGACGGGCAGGGCGAGCAGCACGTTGGCGACGCCCACGGCGACCTGGGCCAGGGCCAGGGCCAGGGCCGCTCGGGCCGGGCCCGCGGTGCCAGGCTGTCCGCGCGTGGCCAGCACCGCGCCCAGCAGGACCGCCAGCACCAGGTAGCCGTTGGTGCGGTGCAGGAGGTGAAGCGCCACGTTGCCCCCGATGGCGGGGAACCACTCACCGTTCAGGCACGCCGGCCACTCGGGGCAGGCCATGCCCGCGAACGACGACGACACGAGGCCGCCCAGGACGATCTGCGCCGCCAGCAGCAGGGCGGCGATCCAGAGCCAGGTCCGCGCGGCCGGTGAGGCCAACGAGGCCGACGAGCCCGACGAGCCCGACGAGCCCGGTAGGCCGGGCGCATCGCCGTGGGCGATCCGGCGCAGGCGCAACGCCACCAGCAGCAGCGCCAGCGCGAAGAGGTTGGCGGTGACCAGGTGGGCGGTCACCGTCCACACGGCCAGCAGCTGCCAGACCGTGAGCGCGCCCAGCAGCACCTGGATCGCCAGGAAGATCGCGGCCGCCAGCAGGAGCCCGCGAACCCGCGCGAAGAGCTCCGGGCGTCGCGCGGTGAGCCCTCCCAGCGCCAGGAAGACGATGCCCACGCCTCCGGCGATCAGGCGGTGGCTCCACTCGAAGGCGACCTTCACGTCCATGGCGGGGACGAACTCGCCGAAGCAGAGCGGCCAGTCCGGGCAGGCCAAGCCCGCCCCGTGGGCTCGCACCAGGGCCCCCAGGACCATCAGGCCCACCACGGCGGCCACCAGGACGGCGAAGGCGGCCGCCAAGCGTCCCGCGGCCGGGGCGGGGGATTCGGGGTAGGCGGCGGCGTTCATGGACGGGGTTGAGTTGGATCCTTACGTTACGGCCCCACAGTAGCGATGGATGCCAACCCCTCAAGCGTGCCCGCCATCGAGGTGGCGGGACTGGTCAAGCGCTACGGCGATCACGCCGCGCTCGACGGTCTCGATCTGTGCGTGGAGCAGGGCGCCTTCTTCGGTCTGCTGGGACCCAACGGAGCCGGCAAGACCACCACCGTCTCCATCCTGACGACCCTGGCGCTCCCTACGGAGGGCCGCGTTCGCGTCCTGGGGGCGGACCCGGCACGCGAGCGGGCCACCGTGCGCCGCTGCCTGGGCGTGGTGTTCCAGGAGCCGAGCCTGGATCGCGAGCTCACGGCCCGCGAGCACCTGGACCTGCAGGCGCGCTTCTACCGCCTCTCGGACCGGCGGCGCCGGGTCGGCGAGGCCCTGGAGCGCGTGGGCCTGACTGAGGATGCCGACCGGCCGGTCCACGGGTTCTCCGGCGGCATGAAGCGTCGCCTCGAAATCGCCCGTGGCGTGTTGCACCGGCCCCAGGTCCTCTTCCTGGACGAGCCGACCCTGGGCCTGGACGTGGCTTCGTGGCTTCGCGGGCCGCGGTGTGGGCGCATCTGCGCTCGCTCCATGCCGGGGGAGAGACCACGATCTTCCTCACCACCCACTCCATGGAGGAGGCCCAGAGCCTGTGCGGGCGGGTGGCCATCGTGGATCGCGGACGCCGCGTGGTGGAGGGGGCGCCCGACGCACTGGTGGCAGAGTTGGGCGGCGACGTGGTGGTGATCGCCTTCGAATCCGAGAGCGTTCCCGACGGGGCCGTGGCCGCTCTGGAAGGCGTGGAAGGGGTCCGCGACGTGCGCCGCAACGGCTCCGGCGGCGTGCGCATCACCGTGCGCGAGGGCTCGCGCCGGCTGGCGGCGCTGCTGGAGGCGGTGCGGCCCTGGGGCGTGAGCGACGTGGAGCTGCACCGCCCGGATCTCGAGCACGTGTTCCTCCACCACACCGGCCATCCCTTCGAGCCCGAGCGG
>JAFDET010000081.1 GCA_019310195.1 Deltaproteobacteria bacterium | reverse complement strand
CCCGGCCGAGGTGGGCGTGCTGGCCGACGAGAGCGCCGATCTGGAGGACGTCACCGCCACGATCCTCGACCTGGCGGTGCGCGGCTACCTGGTGATCGAGGAAGTCGAGAGCCGGCAGTTCCTCTTCTTCACGAACAAGGACTACCGGCTGCGCCGCAAGAAGTCCGCCGACGCGGAGCTCAAGGGTCACGAGCAGAAGCTGCACAGTGGCCTCTTCGAGGACGGCGGCGACGTACTGATCTCGTCGCTCCGCAACGAGTTCTACGAGAACCTGCCCGGGATCAAGAAGAAGCTCTACAGCCAGCTCTCCGGAGCCGGACGCTACTTCGCCGCCGCCCCCGACAAGGTGAAGCGGCGCTGGCGGGTGTTCGGAGGTGTGGTCTTGTTTGGATCGTTCGTCTTCGCCGGGGCCCCGTTCGTCGGCATCGCGGGCGTCGTCGCGCTCGCCGCCTGCGGCCTGCTGATCCTGGCCTTCGCCGGGGCCATGCCGCGGCGCACCCGCAAGGGACGTCGCGCCTACCAGGAGATCCTCGGCTTCCAGGAGTTCGTCAGCCGCGTGGATGCCGATCGCCTGGCGCGGATGGGCGGCATGACGTCGGAGACCTTCGAGCGCGTGCTGCCCTTCGCCGTGGTGCTCGGCGTGGGCGACGCCTGGGCCGACGCCTTCGCGGAGATCTACCGGCAGCCGCCGAGCTGGTACGTCAGCGCGGACGGCTACGCGGACTTCCACCCCCGCCACTTCGTCTCGGACGTGGGGCGCGGGCTCGGCACCATCGGCCGCACCCTCGCCTCGCAGCCGCGGGGGGGGTCGGGGTCGAGCGGGTTCAGCGGGGGCGGGGGCTTCAGCGGCGGGGGCATGGGCGGCGGCGGCGGCGGAAGCTGGTAGCTCCCCAAGGGCTAGTCTCCCCGGGTGAACGGCTTTTCCTACAGCCTCGAGGCGCGCTCGGGACTGGCCCGTGCGGGCACCTTCCACACGCCCCACGGCGAGGTGGAGACGCCCAGCTTCATGCCCGTCGGCACCCAGGGGGCGGTGCGTGCGGTCACGCCGGAGCAGGTGCGCCGCACCGGCGCCCGCATCGTGTTGGCCAACACCTACCACCTGGCGCTGCGGCCCGGCGAGGGCCTGGTCGCCAAGCTGGGCGGCCTGCACACCTTCATGGGCTGGGACGGGCCCATCCTGACCGATAGCGGCGGCTTCCAGGTCTTCTCGCTGCCCAACAAGGAGATCCGCGATCGCGGCGTGCGCTTCAAGAACGAGCTGGACGGAAGCGAGATGGAGCTGACGCCGGAGCGCTCCATAGAGATCCAGAACGCACTGGGGGCCGACGTGATCATGGCCTTCGACGAATGCACGCCGTACCCGGCCGACGAGTCCCTGGCGCGCATCGGCGTGCGCCGCACGCTGCTCTGGATCGAGCGCTGCCTGCGCGCCCACGCGCGTCCGGATCAAGCCCTGTTCGGCATCGTGCAGGGCAGCACCTACCCGGAGCTGCGGCAGCAGTGCGCCCGGGAGCTGGTCGCGCTGGATCTGCCCGGCTACGCCATCGGCGGCGTCTCTGTGGGGGAGGGCCACGAGCTGATGTGCCAGATCACCGAGTGCACGGCGCCCATGCTTCCCGAAGACCGCCCTCGCTACCTGATGGGCGTGGGCCTGCCCGAGGACCTGCTGGCGGCGGTGGGCTACGGGATGGACCTCTTCGACTGCGTAATCCCCACGCGCTTCGCGCGCTCCGCCAGCGTGTTCACGGCGCGCGGGCGTATCCGCCTCACCCATCGGCGCTACCGCCGCGATGCCTATCCCATCGACCCGTCCTGCGACTGCGATACCTGCACCGCCGGGTTCAGCCGCGCCTACCTGCACCACCTCTTCCAGGCCAACGAGGTGCTCTCAGCGGTGCTGGCCACCGTGCACAACCTGCGCTTCTACCAGCGGCTCATGGTGCGCTCGCGCGAGGCGGTGCTGGCGGGCGGCTTCGCCGAGTTCCGTCGCGAATTCCTGGAGGAATACGGGCGCGGCCGCTAGGCTGCCCCCCGCCATGGCCCTGCGCTGCGGAATCGTCGGCCTGCCCAACGTGGGCAAGAGCACGCTCTTCAACGCCCTCACGGCGGCGGAGATCGCGGCGGAGAACTACCCGTTCTGCACCGTCGATCCCAATACGGGCGTGGTGCCGGTGCCCGACCCGCGCCTCCAAGCGCTGGACGCCTTCGTGCACGCGGACCAGGTGCTGCCGACCACGGTCGAGCTGGTGGACATCGCGGGCCTGGTGCGCGGCGCTTCCCAGGGCGAGGGCCTGGGCAACCAGTTCCTGGCCCACATCCGCGAGGTCAACGCCGTCTGCCACGTGGTGCGCTGCTTCGAGGATGCGGAAGTGGTGCACGTGGACGGCAAGGTGGATCCCCTGTCCGACATCGAGACGGTCGAGTCCGAGCTCGGCCTGGCGGACCTGGAGACCCTGGCCAAGCGGCTGGACCGCGCGCGCAAGACGGCCAAGGGGGGAGACAAGGACGCTCAGGCCGAGGTCTCCTTCTTCGAAGGGCTGGAGGCGCATCTCTCTGCCGGCGAGCCGGCGCGGAGCTTCCCCGTTCCCGACGCGTTGGCCGCTGCGTTTCGCGGTGCCCACCTGCTCACCGCCAAGCCGGTGCTCTACGTGGCCAACGTGGACGAGAGCGGCCTGGCCGAGGGCAATCCGCACACCCAGGCGGTGGAGGCCCATGCGCAGCGGACCGGTTCGGGCATCGTGCGGGTCTGCGGAAAGATCGAAGCCGAGCTGGCGCAGCTTCCGCTGGAGGACAAGCGCGACTTCCTGGAGGACCTGGGATTTGAGGAGCCGGGGCTCGATCGGTTGGCCCGCGCCGTCTATCACCTGCTGGGGCTCATCACCTTCTTCACCGTGGGGCCGAAGGAGACGCGGGCCTGGACCGTGCGCGCCGGCGCACGCGCTCCCCAGGCGGCCGCCGAGATCCATTCGGACTTCGAGAAGCACTTCATCCGGGCCGAGGTGATCGGCTACGACGACTTCATCGGGGCCGAGGGCGAGAGCGGGGCCAAGGCCGGCGGCAAGATGCGGGTCGAGGGCAAGGACTACGTGGTCCAGGACGGGGACGTGGTGCACTTCCGGGTGAGCGCATGAGCCGTCCGCCCCGGCGCGAGCTGCTCACGCCCCAGCAGGTGCTGCAACGTCACCACGGCGGTCCCCGCACCGGCGTCTTCACCGACGGCTCCTGCGAGGGCAATCCCGGGCGGGGGGGCTGGGGCTTCGTCTGGGTCGAGGACGACCGGATCCGGGCCGAGCAGCACGGCGACGACCCCGACACCACGAACAACCGCATGGAGCTGCGCGCGTTGATCGAGGCCTACCGCACGCTGCCCGACGATGCCCGGGTCGACGTCTACTCCGACAGCCAGCTCTGCGTGAACACCGTCAACGAGTGGGCGAAGGGCTGGGAGGCCCGAGGCTGGCGACGCAAGGGCGGCCCGATCAAGAACCTGGAGCTGGTGCAGGAGCTCTACGCCCTGGCGCAGGCGCGGCCCGACGTCACCCTGCACTGGATCCGCGCTCACGACGGCTCGCGCTGGAACGAGTACGTGGACGCCCTGGCGACCACCTACGTCCGAGAGGGCTCCTCGGCGTAGCGTTCCCAGTGCAGGCACTCGTCCACCGAGCGCCGGGGCGGGCGCCCGTAGCGGCCGGTGGGCCAGCCGATGGGCAGCAGCGCGCAGCTCGGCGTGCGCGGTGAGAGGCCCAGGTAGGTGTCGATCTCCTCGCCGTAGGCGCGGTGCAGCGTGGTCAGGGATGCGCCCAGCCCGACGGCGCGGCAGGCGAGCAGGACGTTCTGGATCGCGGGAAAGAGCCCCTGGTTCTGCGGCGTGCCCCGCCGCGTCCAGCCCGCGACGAACAGGTGCACGGGCACCTCGGCCAGGTGCTCCGCCAGGTGCAGCGCCGCGCGCAGGTTGCGCCGCTGGGCGGCTGGGAAGTCCGGCTCCTCGGCGGCTTCGAGCGCCGGCGCGATGTAGCGGCCGAAGGCTCGCCGGTAGCGCTCGGCCACGAAGGCGCGCCGCTCCGGCTCCGTGACGGCGACGAAGATCCAGGGCTGCCGGTTGCCGCCGCTGGGCGCGAAGGTCCCCGCCTCGCAGACCTTGCGGATCAGCTCGCGGGGCACCGGGTCCGGGCGCAGGCGCCGGATGGCCCGGGTGGTCCGGATCCCCTCCAGCAGGGGCAGGTCCTCGCCCAGGGCGGACACGTCGCTCCGCCCCCGGGCCTCGGCCATCAGAAGAGGTCCGCGATGCTGGCCCGCTTCCACTGGACGCTGCGAATGCGCCAGCGCTCGTCGTCTTCCCGAGCCATGGTGAGATCGAACGTGAAGAGGTCCGCGTTCAGGTCTTCGAGCTCGCCTGCCTCGCTGACGGGAGCGCCGGTCACCGCGGCGGCCAGCGTCACGTGGGCGGCCTCCGGAGGTTCCGCCAGCTCCAGGCGCCGCACCCGGTAGAGGATGTGGATCGCCTCGTGGCCCATGAAGTACTGGAGCACCACGGCCTTGATGGCGGCCTTGTCGCGGCCTGCGGTGTCTCCGTACTCGTCGGAGAAGAGCTGCGTGGCGGCACTCACATCGCGCTCGTGGGCCGCCTGTTTGAATGTCTGCAGGGCTGCGCTGATCTCCTGCTCGGGAGTGAGGGTGTCGCCCCCACCGCAGCTCAACAGGGTTGCGGCCAGCACGGCCGCCACGGTCAGGGACCTCATTTCGCCTCCTTCCCACGCGGGGATCGGATCCGTCCTCCCTGGGCCACGGAACCCGCCAGGCGGCCGTCCCGCGTGAAGAAGCGCCCGGTGGCGAATCCGCGCGCGCCGCCCGACGACGGGCTCTCCATGGCGTAGAGGAGCCACTCGTCGGTGCGGAACTGGCGATGAAACCACATGGCGTGATCCAGGCTCGCAAGCATACCGCCGTGATCCGCGACAGACACGGCGTGGGGTCGAAGGGCGGTGTCCAGCACCTCATCCCGCGGCGTGGTCATCCGGCGAACCTCTTGGGCAGCGTCGTTCCGCCCAGCTTCAGGATGCCGTCGAAGGCCTTCTTCTCCACCGGCATCACCGAGAGTCGCGACTGCCGGATCAACGCCATGTCTTGCAGTCGCGGGTCGCTCTTGACCTGGGCCAGGGTCACCGGCTGGGCCAGGGCCTTCAGCGGCGCTACGTCGACGACGACCCAGCGCTCGTCGTCGGTGGTGGGGTCCGGGTAGTGCTCGCGCGTCACCCGGGCCACGCCCACCACCTCTTTGCCCTCGTTGGAGTGGTAGTAGAGGACCAGGTCGCCCTTCTTCATGGCCTGGAGGTAATTGCGGGCCTGGGCATTGCGGACCCCGTCCCAGTAGGTGGAGCCGTCGCGAACGAACTCCTCCCAGCCATACTGGAAGGGCTCCGATTTCACCAGCCAGTGTCCGCGGGGCATGATTCGAGCTTACCGGGTGCGTTTCAGGACCGCCGCCCGATCGAACTCCACGACATCGCCCACGGCGAGTCCCAGCGCGGCGAAGCTGCCGCCGGCGACCTCGATGGCGAACTGGGCCGGCGCATCGCTGGTGTAGCCGGGCAGGCGCTCCTCGTAGTCGATGAGGGACTCTCCGCGACGCCTCGGGGGCTCGACGGCCATGGTGTGGATCGCCACCACGCGTCCCTGGGAATCGAGGTAGGCGATGTCGATGGGAACGAGGCAGTCGCGCATCACGAAGGCCAGGGGCTCGGCGCGAAGGAACGAGAAGAGCATGCCCGTGCCCTTGGGAATGCGCTTGCGATGACCCATGCCCAGGTGGCGGCTCGGGGCATCCGCCACCAGCTCCAGGTGCCAGCGTTCTCCCGCCAGGCCGACGGATACCGAGAGCGGGCCCTCCGGCGCCGGGCGGACGGCGGCCGGAGCGGGCCTCGGCTCCTGTGCCTCATCGCAGCCGGTGCCGAAAGTGATCAAGAGTGCGAGGGCGAGGCTACGCGTCGTCCGTAGCGCCACAGGGCCACCGCCAGGGCTCCGAAGACCAGCAGGGCGGGCACGCCGACCGGCCAGCCGCCGCCGAGCTCCGGATAGAGCACGTTCCAGACCAGCACTCCGATCGCCACCTGGGCAATATAGAGCGCGGCTGCCGGCCAGGCCCAGCTGCGCTCGCGCCACAGGCCCCAGGTCAAGCCCGCGTACACGATCCAGTGCAGCGGTTCGGTCAGCTTGGCGGCCTTGCCGTGCAGCATCACGCCGAACCAGACCTCCTCCGCCTGGGAGACGTCCTGCCAGAGCAGCTTCAGCAGGAAGTCGAAGGGCATGTACACGAAGGTCATGTAGGCGCAGAACAGGAAGAAGGCGCCGACCCAGCGCGGATGTCGGCCGAGCCAGGCACGCAGATCGGCGGCGAGGGAGGAGGCGGGCATTCACGCCAGCATACCCTCTTCGCCGGGCGCGTCGGGGCCCGCGTAGCGGGCCCTGGGGCGCAGCAGGTGGCCGGTTTCCACCTGCTCCAGGGCGTGGGCCACCCAGCCCGCTGCGCGGCCCACGGCGAACAGGCCGGCGGCGGCCCCGGGCCGCAGGCCCAGGGGGGCGGTGACGGCCACCAGGCCCACGTCCAGGTTGGGCGGCGGGCGTTGGGCGGCCTGGGCCGCCTCGATCAGGCCGGCCAGGGCGCGGGCGGAGCGGCTGCGGGTGCCCAAGGGCTGCGCTGCGTCCAACAGCAGGCGCGCGCGCGGGTCACCGTGCTGGCGGTAGAAGGGGTGTCCGAAGCCGGGAATGTGCTCTCCGCGTCGCAGCCGCTCGTGGATCACGGCCTCGGCGCGCTCGGGCCGGCCGATCTCGATGAGCAGCGCCTCGACCTGCTCCGACACGCTTCCGTGGAGCGGCCCCGACAGCGCGCACAGGGCGGAGCCCACGCAGGCGTAGACGTCGGCGCGGGTGGAAGCGGTGACCCGGGCGGCGAAGGTCGATGCGTTGAGCTCGTGGTCGGCGCAGACCACCAGCGCGGTCTCCACGGCGCGCACTGCGTGGGCGCTGCGTGCTCCCAGCGATACCGCCACCGCCTGGGCCACGCTGTCCGCCTGGAGGGCATCGTTGGCCCGTCCCGCGTCGGGCAGCCCGATGCCCGCGGCCAGGCGCCGGATCAGCGCGCGGGCACGCGGCAGCACCGCTTCGCGGCGCGGGTCGTAGCGGCCGGGGTCGGCCAGGGCCAGCGCGGGCACCAGCACCTGGAGCGCGGCCATCGGCGTGGCGCCGTCGGGGATCAGCCGGGCCACGGCGGCGGCGTCGACGCCCAGGTCCAGCGCCGTCCAGCGGGCCTCGATCGCGTCGTCGGTCTCGGGCACGCCGCCGCTCCACAGCAGCTCGGCGACGGCTTCGAAACGCAGGCCCTCCGTGACCAGGTCGTCCAGGCGGTGGCCCCGGTAGACGGGCCCGTCGGGACTCAGTCGGGTGATGGCGGTCTCGAGCAGCGGCTCGCCCCAGGACAGAGGCGAGCGGATGCGGCGTCCCCCGCCGCGGTGGCGGAAGGCCAGCCGCTCGACGTCTTCGCGCCGGTAGCGGCGCGCGCGGCCCCGTGGTGCGGGCGTGCTGCGCACCAGCCCCCGAGACACGTAGGCGTAGAGGGTGGGGAGCTTCACGCCCAGCAGGGCGGCGGCTTCCCGGGCGGACAGGGTCTGGCCGGCGCTCGGCTCGGGCGGCATGACATTGATTATGGGTCAACGTTGATCATTTATCAAGTACAGTTTATCCTCGCGCCGCGCGAAGCCGGAGGACAGGCATGGCGAATGCAGGACTCGAAGGCGTGGTGGTGGCCGAGACGCGGCTCTCGCGGGTGGACGGCCAGGCCGGGCGCCTGGTCGTACGGGGCCACGACGTGGAGAAGCTGGCGGGTGTGTTGCCCTTCGAGGCGGTCTGCGGCCTGCTCTGGGACGGAGACCCCAAGCGTGGAGAGGCCCTGGGACCGGCCCTGGGCGCCGCCCGCGTCGAGGCGTTCGAACAGCTTGCCGCAACGGGAGACGCCCTGGAGGCGCCGGACGGCATGGACGCCCTGCGCGCGGCCCTGGCCCACCTGCGCGGCGACGCTGCCGAGGACCCGCTGCGGATCAGCGCGGCAGTCGGCGTGGTCACGGCGGCCTGGGCCCGGCACGTGGCGGGCGCTGCGCCCCTGGAGCCGGATCCACAGCGTCCTCACGCCGAGGACGTGCTGCGCATGGCCCTGGGCCGTGAGCCCGAGCCGGAGCGCGCCGCCGCCCTCGACGCCTACCTGGTGACCGTCGCCGAGCACGGCATGAACGCGTCGACCTTCACGGCCCGGGTGGTGGCGTCGACCGGGTCCGATTGCGGCAGCGCGGTGGTCGCGGCCCTGGGCGCGCTGAAGGGGCCGCTTCACGGCGGCGCCCCCGGGCCGGTGCTCGACATGCTGGACGCCATCGGCGCGCCGGGCTCGGCGCGGGCCTGGCTGGAGGCGGAGCTGGACGCCGGCCGCCGGGTGATGGGCCTGGGGCACCGCGTCTACCGCGTGCGGGATCCGCGCGCCTCGGTTCTGGAACGCCGGGTCGAGCTCCTGCGCCGCGCGGGCATGGGTGGCGAGCGCTTGGCCCTGGCCCGCGAGGTGGAGCGCGTCGCCGTGGAGGTGCTGCGCGCGCGACACCCGGAGCGCCGGCTGGACACCAACGTGGAGTTCTACACGGCGGTGCTGCTCGACGCCGTCGGCCTGCCGCGGGCGCTCTTCACGCCCACCTTCGCCGTGGCGCGGGTGGCCGGCTGGCTGGCCCACGTGGCCGAGCAGCGCGAGGCCGGACGCATCATCCGCCCCAGCTGCCACTACGTCGGACCCGAGCCGCGCGTGGCCGCCTAGGAGCCGGATCCAAGATGGAGCACACGGTCCGGACGCCGATCCATCCGCGCTGGCTGCGTTGCGCTCCTTGCGCCGTAGCGACGGCCATGGCTCAGTCGCGCGCCTTGCCAGCCCGGCGTCTCGACGCCCGGGCCGGCGCACTCCATCTTGGGTCAGGCTCCTGGCTTGGGTGAGGCCGAGCTCGCGATCTTCGCCTTCGTCGCGCTGGCTACGTCGGCGCTCACCGCCGTGGTGGGGCTCGGCGGCGGAATCATCCTGCTCTCGGTGATGCTGCTCTTCTATGAGCCGCTCGTCGCCATTCCACTCCACGGCGCCGTGCAGCTGGTCTCGAACTCGTCGCGCGCCGTCGTGCAGCGCCAGCACGTGCAGTGGAACCTGCTCCGGCCTTACGCCTTGCCGCTGATTCCGGCCGGCGCGCTGGGCGTCTGGGTGGTCCAGTCGATCCCCGCGTCGTGGCTGCGCGGGGCCATCGGAGTCTTCGTGCTGCTGGCCGTGTGGGCGCCGCGCCTGCTGCTGCTGGGAGTTCACCCCGAGCGCGTGCCTCCCGCGCGGCGCTTCTTCGGGCTGGGAGTCGTGATCGGCTTCCTCAACACCACCGTCGGGGCGACCGGGCCGCTGCAGGGGCCTTTCTACACCGACCTGGGTCTGTCCCGGCACCAGATCGTCGGCACCTTTGCCGCCGCCCAGGCACTGGGGCACGCGATCAAGATCGCCCTCTTCGCCGCGGCGGGATTCGCCTTCGCCGAGCACGCCGTCGGCTTCGCCCTGCTCGCGGCGTGCGTTCTGGTGGGGACGCTGCTGGGAAGCCGGCTCCTGGATCGCGTCTCCGAGCCACGCTTTCGCGCCCTCTACCGAGGCATCCTCACCCTGGTCGCCCTGCGCCTGGTCATCGGGGCCTTGCCCTGAGCCCAACAACCTACGGAACCTACGGGACAGTCCCGTAGGTTCCGTCCCCTAGGCTGCCGCGTTGGCGAGAGGCGGTGCGCCGGCGGAGCGCTCCTGGGTGTAGGGCGGCGCCGGCTCGACTTCGAGCTGGTGCCGCACCTGGTCCAGAGGCAGCTCGAGCAGCGCCTCCCAGTCGGCGGCGGGCAGGAGCCGGGCCTTGCGGCCCCGGCGGTAGCCGCCGCGAACCAGCTCGACGGCTTCCTTCGCACCACCGCGCCACATCTTGTAGAGAGCGACACCAACGATGATGCCGATGCCCCGGTTGCGGGTCTGCGCATAGCTGAAGGCCAGCAGCGCCGCTTCGCCCAGGAGGTCGCGCCCATAGCCGGTGGTGACGTGCCACAGGTCGTGCATGTCGCGCAGGCGCTCGCCCAGCACCTCGGCCTCGGGCCCGAGAGGAGACGGATCCTGGGGTTGATCCGGCAGCGAGGCCTCGGCCAGGCCGTCGGCGGAGATCTGCTCCGCATCCATGAAGCGCGCGTACTCGCGGCCCAAGGTTCCGTCCGCAAGGCCGCGCAGCCGCTTCCGGTCCGACAGCGCGTCGAGCAGCCCGCGCTGCTCGGCCAGGATTCGGGCGCCGCTGGGGTCCTGTTTCACGCGGCGGAAGAGTCGCTCGAAGCTGTGTCCGGACGCCGCGCGGATGATGCGGAAGACCTGGGAGGTGTCGTCGTCGTCCGGGTTGGCCAGCAGGGCGCGGATCCCGCGAACCGCCTCCAAGGGGCGCGTGCGATGCGCGTGTTTGCGTTCCGCGGCAGTCACAGCCGAAAGGTCGCACAGTTGACATCGGCTCGCCCGGTGCTTCCCTGTCGCGTATGGGTCGCTTGCTGCCCGCATTGGCGCTCTCGGCGTTGGCCTGTTCGCCTCCGGCGTTCGCTGAGCCGGCCGACACGCCGTGGGATCCCGGGCTGCTCCATGCACCGCACCGTCGGGACGGCCGCTTCTTCAATCCCTGGGCTCCCTTCGAGAGGCGTTTCTGGGGAGCGCTTCGTTGGTACCTGTCGCGCAACCCGTACGACAAGAGCAGCGCGCCGCAGCTTCGCGTGGTGCCGAACGACGGCTCCGGCTTTGCCACGGTCGAGCGGTCTGCGAGCGTCACGTGGGTGGGTCACGCCACCTTCGCCGTGCACGACGATGCGGATGTCTTTCTCACGGATCCGCACTTCGGCTCCCGGGCCCTGATTCCCAAGCGCCAGGTTCCGCCGGGTGTGCCGATCGAATCGATCCCGGACGACGCCTTCGCGGTGATCTCGCACAACCACTACGACCACCTGGACGAGTGGAGCGTGGAGCACCTGCCGGAGAGCATGGCGTGGTTCGTTCCAATGGGACTGGGCGACTGGTTCCGTGAGCACGGTCGCGAACGCGTCGCGGAGCTGGACTGGTGGGAGAGTCGCCGGCACGGCCGCTGGACGGTGACGTGTCTGCCGTCGCAGCACTGGTCGCGCCGCCTCGGACAGGGGACCGACGAGGTCCTGTGGTGCTCGTGGCTGCTGGACTCGGGCGAGCGCCGCTACTACTTCGCGGGGGACACCGGCTACTTCGGCGGCTTCGCCGAGTTTGGCCGGCGCTTCGGGCCGATCGACGTGGCCATGCTGCCCATCGGCGCCTACGAGCCCCGTTGGTTCATGCGCAACCAGCACATGGATCCGGCCGAGGCCTGGCGCGCGTTCCAGGATCTGGGCGCGCGTTGGATGCTGCCGATGCACTGGGGGACCTTCGACCTGACCGACGAGCCTCTCGACCTTCCGCCCAAGGAGCTGCTCCGCGCCGTGGCCGAGGCGCGCGGCGACGCCTCGCGCATCCGCATCCTCGCCGTCGGAGAAGAGTGGCACGTCGAGTAGCCGGGCCCGCGGGTGACAACGAACGGAACCAGAGGGACTGTCCCGCTGGTTCCGCTGTTAGCGGTACCAGAGGATGCCGGTGGTGAGGAAGCCGGCGCCTATGGCGATGAGGAGGGCGCCGGCGGCGGCGCGGGGGGCGTCGAAGGAGTGTTGGCGCAGGCGCGCGACGAGTCCTCCGCCGAAGGCTCCGGCTACGAACACGAGCAGGGTGTAGCCGAGGGCGAAGCCGCCCATGGACGCGACCGCCAGGCCCGGCACGCCCTGGGCGCCCGCTGCGGCCAGCACCGCGGCCAGCAGTGGGCTGGCGCACGGCGTGGTCACCAGGGAGAAGGCTGCGCCTGCGCCCACCGGACCGAGCCGGCGACCGCCGGTCACGTCGGCGCCCGCGAAGGGCAGCGGCACCACCTCCAGCGCTGCGAGCGCCAGCAGCAGCATCACCGCGCCGGCGGCGATCAGCACCGGGCCGCGTTGCTCGATCAGCAGGAAGCCGGCCAGGTCGCCGGCCAATCCCAGCAGTGCCAGGGCCGCCGCCGCACCCAGTACGAAGCGCGCGGAGAGGGACAGCGCGCGCGCCCCCTCGGCCTCGGCCGCGCCGATGTAGGCCACGTTGAGCGGCACCAGCGGCAGGATGCAGGGCGAGAGGCTGGCCAGAAGCCCTGCCGCGAACCCCACCAGCGGCAGCAGGAACCACGCGGACGCGGCGATTGCCTCTCGCGGCAACAGCTCGGCCACGGCGAACTCCAGCCGGAACAGGCCCTGCGAGAGCGGCTCCCACCAGAGCGGGGCCGCCAGTACCGCTAGCCCGGCGGCGATCAGCGTCCAGCGGAAGGCGGCGTGGCGCCAGAGGGGTATCGGCCCCTCCGCCACCTGCGCCGAAGCGCTCACGAGATCTGGGCCTGGGCGATCGCTTCCTTGTAGCGGGTGAAGTCGAGCTCGCCCTTCATGACGGCGATCGGATTGCCCTGGGCGTCCAGCACCGCGATGGTGCCGGTGCTGCCCTTGTAGCGGTCGAAGACGTCGGTCAGGCCCAGGAGCTTGGCCTCGGCTCGCGACTTCTCGACGGCCTTCTTGTTGGTGACGTCGAACACCACCAGCCGCACCTTGCCCTGATACTCCGCCTCGATCTTCTCCCAGGTGGGCTCCAGCGCCGAGCACGTTCCGCACCAGTCCGCGTGCACCTTCACGACGTACGGCTGCGCCGAGTTCGGAGCGGGCGGGGACTCCGCCCCGCCGCTGGCCGCGACGGCGATCGTGAAGAGCGCCGCCAGGGCGGCGCGGAAGAGCTTCTCTCGGCTGCTGCTGGAGCGCATGGATCTCCCTCTCTCTTGGAGGCGCGGGCTTGAAGGTCGCGCCGTCGCCCAGGATACGCCCTTCCTTACGCGCGTGCCGGGGGCGTGGTTACGCCCGGGTCCTAAGGAAGCAGCAACCCGGCCATGCAACCCGTCATCATGGTTGCGAGAGTCCCCGCCAGGATGGACCGCAGGCCCAGGCTCGCCAGGTCCCCGCGACGCGACGGCGCCATGGCGCCCACCCCGCCCAGCAGGATGGCCAGGGAGCCGAAGTTGGCGAAGCCGCAGGCCGCGTAGGACACGATCACGGCCGAGCGAGCACCCACCGAGCCGGCGTCCATCAGCCCGCGAAGCTCCTGGTAGGCGAGGAACTCGTTCAGCACCGTCTTGATGCCCATGACTCCGCCCAGGGACACGGCGTCCGACCAGGGTACGCCCATCAGCCATACCAGCGGGGCAAACGGGAACCCCAGCACCTGCTGGAGCGTGAGTTCCGGGTTGCCGAACCAGCCGCCGAGGGTCGCCGTGGCGTCGTTCAGCATCGCCACCATTGCCACGAATGCCACCAGCATGGCGCCCACCGTCGCCGCCAGGCGCATGCCGTCCACGGCGCCACGGGCCGCCGCGTCGATCACGTTGACCGACTCCCTTGGCACCACCGCGTGGCCGGTCTCGGCCGTCGCCGGCGTCTGGGTCTCCGGCACCATCACCTTGGCCAACAGGATCGCCGCCGGCGCCGACAGCAGGCTGGCCGTAACCAGGTGGCCGGCGAAGTCGCCCCCGCCCAGGATCTGCACGTAGGCCAGTAGCACCGAGCCCGCGACCGTGGCCATGCCGGTCGCCATCAGGGTGAAGAGCTCGGAGCGGGTCATGCGCGGGACGAAGGGCTTCACCACCAAGGCCGCCTCGGTCATGCCCACGAAGACATTGGCCACCGCCGCCAGGCTCTCGGCCCCGGAGCTGCCCATGGTGCGCGCCAGGCACCACGCCAGGGCGTCCACCACGCGCTGCACCACGCCCAGGTGGTAGAGCACAGCGAACACGCTGCCCATGAAGACGATGATGGGCAGCACGTTCACGACGAACGAGAAGCCCGTCTGGGTCAGGCCGCCGAACACGAACTCGACGCCCGCCTGCGTGTAGCCCAGGAAGGCCGCCACCCCGGCGTTCAAGCCCACGAAGAAACGGGTGCCCAGGGGGCTGCGGAGGAGCAAGAGCCCGAGCCCGAACTGGAGCGCGACGCCCCAGACCACGGTGCGCAGGGGGAAGCGCCGCCGCTCCGTCGACGCGGCCCAGGCGATGCCGATCATCACCACCAGGCCCAGGACGGCGACGGCGCGTCCGCTCACGTGCCGGCCTCGCCGCAGCCGGCGGCCAGAGCGCGCGCCAGGGCCCGGGTGGCCTCGACCGGATCGTCGGCGCCCAACACCGCCGAGATGACGGCGGCGCCACGCGCGCCGGCCGCCCCCACGCGCCGGGCGCCGTCCAGGTCGATCCCCCCGATCGCCACGAGCGGTCGCGGCGTCGCGGCGCGGCAGGCCTCGGCCAGCGCGTCCAGGCCGCGGGCGTCGTAGGGCGAGACCTTCGACGCGGTCCCGAAGACCGGGCCGAAGGCGAGATAGGTCACGGGCTCGTCCGCCGCAGCGTGCACCTGCTCCAGGGTATGTGTCGAGCGGCCGATTGCCAGCCGTTTTCGCACGTCCTCGGGAAGCCGCGCCGGGGGCACGTCGTCCTGGCCCAGGTGCACTGCATCGGCGTCGGCCAGCAGCGCCAGGTCGAAGCGGTCGTTCACCACGAAGGCGGCGCCGGCGTCTCGGGTCAGGGTGCGGATCGCGTGCGCCCACTCCAGCGCCTGCCGATCCGTGGCGGACTTGGCCCGAAGCTGCACCACCGCTGCCCCGCCTGCGCAGGCGGCGCGGGCCTGCGCCACCGGGTCGTGCTTCCAGCGCGGATCGTCGTCGGCCAGTACGTGAAGCCCGGCGAAGCGCTCCGCCCCGACGCTCACGGGCGCCGCGGCAGCCGCACCGACAGCTCGGCGATCTTCTTGCGCAGGGTGTTGCGGTTGATGCCCAGGCGCGCCGCCGCGCGGATCTGGTTGCCGTCGGTCTCGCGCAGCACGGCCTCCAGCAGGGGTCGCTCCACCCGTTCGAGAATCTGCGCGTGCAGACCGTCGGAGTCCGGCTCCGCCAGCAGGGCCTCGGCCTCGGCGGTGACCGCCTCCTCCAGGCCCGCGGGGCCCGTTGCCCTCGTCTCGGCTTCCCCCAGGAAGTCGAAGTCGTCGGGCTGGAGCACCTCGCTGGCGGCCAGCACCAGCGCGCGCTTCACTGCATTCTCCAGCTCGCGCACGTTGCCGGGCCAGTCGTGCTTGCAGAGCTTCGCAACGGTGCTTTCGGCCAGGAAGCAGGGCTGCCCCGAAAGTTCGACCCCGTAGCGCTGGACGAAGTGACGGACCAGCAGCGGGACGTCCTCCGGGCGTTCGCGGAGCGGCGGCATGTGGATGGGCACCACGCGCAGGCGGTAGAGCAGGTCCTCGCGCATCTGGCCTTCGGCCACCGCCTCGTCCGGGTCGCGGTTGGTCGCCGCCAGAATGCGCACGTTCACGTGTTCCGCGTGGCGTGCGCCCACCGACGTGACCTCGCCGGTCTGGAGCACGCGCAGCAGCTTGGCCTGGAGATCGACGGGCATGTCGCCGATCTCGTCCAGGAACAGCGTCCCCCCGGCCGCGTCCCGGAAGCGCCCGCTGCGCGACTGTACGGCGCCGGTGAAGGCGCCCCGTTCGTGACCGAAGAGCTCGCTCTCCAGCAGATCGCGCGGAATTGCGGCGGTGTTGATGGCGACGAAGGGGCCTTCGGCGCGGGGGCCGGCGTTGTGGATGGCGCGTGCCACCAGCTCTTTCCCGGTGCCGCTCTCGCCGGTGATCAGCACCGGCACGTCGCTGGCCGCCACACGCCCGATGGTCTTGTAGATCTCCAGCAGCGTCGGGCTCTTGCCGACCAGGCGTTCGCCCGGCGCGGTCTGGCCCGCCACCTCGCGGCGCAGCGCGCGCACCTCGCGCTGCAGTGCGTGGGTGCGCCGGGCCTTCTCCACCAGCGCCAGCACCTCGGCCATGCCGAAGGGCTTGACCAGGTAGTCCAGGGCACCGCGCTTCATGGCTTCGACGGCGTTCTCGAAGGTGTTCTGGGCGGTGATGATCACGATCGGGACGTCGCTGCCGGCCGCCTGGATCTGGTCCAGGATCTCGAGACCGGACGGGCCCGGCATGCGGATGTCGAGGAAGGCCAGGAAGAACGCCCCGCCGCCGGCCAACGCCTCGGCGGCATCGTCACCGTTGGCCACCTCCAGCACCTCGTGCCCCGCCTCCTCCAGCGTCTCCCGCAGGAAGAAACGGATCGACTCCTCGTCGTCGGCGATCAGGACGCGGGCGGGCTCGCTCACTCGATCCTCCGGAGCGGCAGGTAGGCGGTTACGCGGGTGCCTTCCCGCGGCGGGCTCTCGATGCGCAAGCGCCCGCCGTGGCGCGTGACCCAGAGGTCGGCCAGCGGCAGGCCCAGGCCGGTGCCCTGCTTGCGGGTGGTGAAGAAGGGCGTTGCCACCTTGTCCATCACCTCGCCGGCGATGCCCGGCCCGCTGTCCCTGAAGACGATGGCCACGGTGGGCACCGGCTCGCCCTCGGACGTCATCAGCCGATGGGCCAGGGCCATGCGGGTGGTCACTTGCAGGGTACCGCCATCGGGCTGCATGGCCTCGAAGGCGTTGCGGGCCAGGTTGTGGAAGACCTGGGTCAGGCGCTCGGCGTCGCCGGGCAGCGGCGGAATCGAGGGGTCGTACTGGCGTTCCACGCTCGAGCACGCGGCGATGCCGTCGTGGGCCAGCAGGTCGAGCACCTCGTCCAGTACCTGGTGGATGTTCACCTCGCCGCGACGGATCTCCTCGCCGCGAGCCAGCAGCATGAAGTCTTCCACCAGGTTGGCGATGCGGTCCACCTCGCGGACGATCAGGTCCGCGGTCCGGCGCGTCCGGTCGTCCGAGGCGCGGCGGGACAGCAGCTCGCCGGCGCCGCGGATGCCGCCCAGGGGGTTCTTCACCTCGTGGGCGATGCCCAGGGCGATTCGCCCCGACCAGTCCAGGCGCTCGCGCTCCGTGGCGTCGGCCTCGATCGCCTTGCGCAAGGTGGTGTCGCGCAGCACCAGCAGCGCGCCGTCCACGTTGCCCAGGTCGTCGAAGACCGGCGACGCGGACACGTCCACCACGGCGTCCTCCTCCAGGCGCCGTTCCACAGCCTGGTCGCTCTCGACGGCGGCGCGCGCCGTGTCCAGCGCGGCGCGGGCCAGCCGCGCCAGGGCGTGCTCGGCGCCGTGCAGGTCCTCCACCGGGTGGCCGATGATTGCATCGGCGGAGGTCTCCAGGATCCGGCAGGCGGAGTCGTTCACCTGCCGCACCATGCCCCACTCGTCCACCACGACGACGCCCTCGAGCAGGGCGTCCAGGATCTGCTGCAGCGCGAAGGCCATGTCAGGCGGCCTCGCGCACGCCGAAGAAGTCGTCGGTCAGGGCCAGGATCGTGTCCAGCTCGTGGGCGTCGAGCACGCGGCGCCGGAACCCGGCGCTGCCGGGTAGCCCCTTGGCGTAGGCGGTCACGTACTTCTTCAGGTTGGCGGCCAGGAGCTTGGGATCCGGGAAGCTCTGCTCCATCAGCGCGACGTGCCGGCGCACCGTGGCGTGCCGCTCCTCGGCGGACGGGCGGCGCGGGGGCTCGCCGCGGGCCAGCGCCAGGGTCTGGGCGAAGATCCACGGGTTGCCCATGGCCCCGCGGCCGATCATCACGCCGGCGGCGCCCGTCTCGCGCAACACGTCGAAGACGTGGCCGGGCAGCGTCACGTCGCCGTTGGCCAGGACGGGGGTGCCGGGGATCGCCTCCACCGTCTGGCGGATCACGTCGCGATCCGAGTGGCCCGTGTACTGCTGCGATCGCGTACGACCGTGTACCGAGAGCAGGTCGGCGCCCTCGCCGGCGACGACGCGGGCGATCTCGGGTGCGTTGACCGAGCCCGCATCCCAGCCACTGCGGATCTTGACCGAGAGCGTCCCGTCGCAGGCGTTGCGCATGGCGCGCACGATGGCCTGCACCCGCTCGGGCTCGCGCAGCAGCGCCGAGCCGGCACCGTTGCGGATGAACTTCTTCACCGGGCAGCCCAGGTTCAGGTCCACCCAGGAGGCGTCGAACTCCGCCGCCAGGATCCGGCAGGCCTCGGCCAGGGTCTCCGGCTCGGCGCCGAAGAGCTGGAAGGCCACCGGTGCCTCGCGTGGGCTGGAGGCCAGCAGCCGCCGGGTCTTGGCCCCGCGGTTGACGAGGCCCTTGGCGCTCACGGTCTCGGTAAAGGTGAGGGCCGCGCCGGCCTCCCGGGCGATCAGGCGGAATGCGAGGTTGGAGACGCCGGCCATGGGCGCCAGGACCAGGTTGTTCTCCAGGCTGCGGGCGCCCAGCGGCAGCGGGCGGACGAGCCCAGGCTCGACGCGCGGTGTGGACTGCGTGCCTTCCGAAAACTCTCCGGATCCAAAGGCTTTCTTTCCCATCGGGCCTCGCGAGCAGGGTCTTGGCTGCCCAATAATTAGGCAATCTAGCGGGCTCCGCACTGGGAGTCGACACGGCCGAGATTCCGGTAACGTGGCGACATGCGACAGAGTCTTTCGGTGGCGGAGGCCCAGGCCCTGGTCCTGGGGGAGACGCCGGTGCTGGGGGCCGAGAGCGTCCCTGCGGCCCAGGCCCTGGGGCGCGTGCTGGTCGAGGCGGTGGCCTCGCCTCGGGCCATCCCGCCGGCGGACAACTCGGCCATGGACGGCTATGCGGTGCGCGCGGCCGATCTGGCGGGCGCCTCCCAGGAGAGCCCCGTGCGCCTGCCGGTGGTCTTCGAGGTGGCCGCCGGGGGCGACGCCTCGCGCACGCTCGATCCCGGCCAGGTCGCGCGCATCTTCACCGGCGCGCCGATCCCGCCGGGCGCCGACAGCGTGGTGCGCCAGGAGGACACGGAACGGGACGGCGGCCAGGTGCGGCTGCAGGTCGCACCGCCGCTGGGCGAGCACGTGCGCCGCGCCGGCGAGGACGTGCGCGCCGGCGAGGAGGTGCTCGAGCCCGGCATGCTCGTGGGACCCGCCCACCTGGGCATGGCGGCAGCGCTCTCACGCACCCAGCTGGCGGTGCGGCGACGGCCCCGGGTGGCGATCCTGTCCGGCGGCGACGAGCTGGTGGAGCCCGACGGCGACACCCACGGCGGCAAGATCGTGGCCTCCAACTCCTACTCGCTGGCCGCCCAGTGCCGCGGCGTGGGCGCCGAGCCCTTCTACCTGGGCATCGCTCGCGACGATCCGGCGGACATCGAGCGCCGCATCCGCGCCGGCCTGGGCGCCGACGTGCTGATCAGCTCGGCCGGTGTCTCCGTCGGCGAGCACGACCACATCCGCGCTGTGCTGGAGAAGCTCGGCTGCGCGATCCGCTTCTGGGGTGTGCTCATGAAGCCCGGCTATCCCATGGTGTTCGGCCGCTTCGAGAACGGCCCGCTGGTCTTCGGTCTGCCCGGCAACCCGGTCTCGGCCATGGTGACCTTCGAGCAGTTCGGGCGCCCGGCGCTGCTCAAGATGCAGGGGCGCACGCGGCTCTTTCGCCCGACGCTGCGCGTGCGCTGCGGCGAGCGGCTCAGCAAGAGGCCCGGCCGCCTGCACTTCGTGCGCGTCGAGCTGGAGCGTGACGGCGACGGGTTCGTGGCCCGCGCCACCGGCAACCAGAGCTCCGGAGTGCTGCGCTCCATGACCCGCGCCCACGGGCTGCTGATCTTCCCCGCCGAGGCGGAGGAGCTGGCCGAGGGCGAACAGGCTTGCGTGCAGCTGCTGGACGACCAGGTCCTGACCGAGGAGAGCTCGCGGCTCTGAGCATGGATGCCCCTCGCCCCGGCAGGTTGGCTCGCGTCTCCGGCGCCGTCCTCGTGGGCGGGGCCTCGCAGCGCATGGGTAGCGACAAGACCCACCTGAAGTTCGCCGGCGTACCGTTGGCAGCGCGGGCGGCCGCGCTCCTGACGGACTTCCTGGAGGACGTGGTGCTGGTGGGCGGCGACCCGCCGGCCGAGGCGCCGGGCCGCCGCGTGCCCGACCCGGAGGGCTCGCGCTGCGCGCTGCGCGGGCTGGTCGGCGCACTGGAGGCCGCGCGCGGTGAGCGCGTCGTGGTGCTGGCCACGGACCTTCCTCTGCTGACGCCGGACCTGGTGCTGGGCCTGATCGCGCAGCCGCCCGCCGACGCCGTGGTGCCGCGCAACGCCGACGGCTCCCACCCGCTGTGCGCCGTCTACCGCCGCGAGCCGGTGCTGGCCGCGGCCCGCGCACACCTTGCGGAAGACCGGCTGGCTCTGCGCGCCCTCCTCGAGACCCTGGATACCCGCTTCGTCGAGGGCGACGCCCTGCGCGCCCTGGACCCCGACGGCGCCGCGCTCCTCAACGTCAACGACGAGGCCGACCTGGATCGGGCCCGCGCGACGCTGCGCTAGCGCGCCTCGGCGCAGCGCAGGGCGGAGGCGCCCAGGGAGAGCATGCGCAGGTCGCCGAAGGGGGTGCCGGCGACGCGGTTCACCACCATGGCCACGGCCAGGTTGCGCTCCGGGTCGGCCCAGGCACCGGAGCCCCCGTAGCCGAAGTGGCCGAAGGCCTTGGGCAGGATGCCGCGGGTGGTGCCGGCCATGTGGTAGCCGAGGCGCCAGCGCATGGGGATGGGCACCACCAGGTCGATGCGCGTGTTCTGGATCGTGCTGGCGCGGCGCACCGTGTCGTAGGAGAGCAGGCGCACGCCGTCGATCTCGCCGCCGCCGGCCAGGGCCGCGTAGATGCGCGCCAGGGAGCGCGCGGTGAAGACGCCGTTCAGCGCCGGCATGGGCGCATCGTGTACCCGGTCCGAGAAGATCACGTCGAAGATGCCCTTGGGCAGCAGGGCTTCGAGGATGTGGCCGGGATCCAGCGGCAGGCGGAAGGTGCGCGAGAGGCTGCGCGCCATGTTCGCCAGGGGCTTCGGGGCCTCGGGCGGCTGGAGGCCCGAGGCCAGAAGCTCCGCCACGCGGTGGCGCTGATCCCGGGGCGTGCCTATGTGCACGCCGTCCAGCTCCAGCGGCTCCACCAGCTCTTCCCGGAGCACCTGGTCCAGCGGGCGTCTGGCGATGCGTTGGATCAGCTCGCCCACCAGCCAGCCGTAGGTGAGCGCGTGGTAGCCGTTGCGCGACCCGGGCTTGTAGGCGGGGATCAGCTCCTCCATCACCTCGCGCATGTACTCCCAGTCGAGCATGCGCTCGGCGTGGTCGACGGAGCTGCGGATCCGGTGCAGGCCCGCCTCGTGGCACAGGAGCTGGCGGATCGTGATGGTGTGCTTGCCGGCTTCGCCGAACGCGGGCCAGTACTTCGCCACCGGGTCGTCGTAGTCGGCCAGGCCGCGGTCTACCAGCACGTGCAGCGCCGTGGCCACCACGCCCTTGGTGGTGGAGAAGGACATCGACATGGTGTCCTCCTGCCAGGGCCGGCCCTCGGAGTCGCGGGTGCCGGTCCAGACGTCCACGACTTTCTCGCCCCGGTGATAGACGCAGACCGCAGCGCCGCCGCGGCGTTGGCGTCGAAGCTGCTTTTCCAGCACGCGGGCGACATCCCAGAAGTCGGGATGCAAGTGGCCGTGAATCACGGCGCATAAAGTACCGCGTTCAGAGCAGTGCGGCGACGATTCGATGCGTGGCGAACGAGGTTGCGTACGCCAGTGTCAGCATGTAACTGAAGGCGAACGCCGGCCACCGCCAGGAGTTGGTCTCGCGGCGCATCACCGCCAGGGTGGACATGCACTGCAGCGCGAATACGAAGAAGACCAGCAGCGCGGCCACGGTCGGTGGATCGAAGACGGGATCGCCGCGAATCGCCTGACGCAGCGATACGGCATCCTCTTCGCCCACGGCGTAGACCTGCGCCAGCGTTGCGACGATCACTTCGCGTGCCGCCAGGCTGGCGACCAGTCCCACGCCGATCTTCCAGTCGAAGCCCAGCGGCGCGATCGCCGGCTCGACGAAG
>JAFDET010000080.1 GCA_019310195.1 Deltaproteobacteria bacterium | reverse complement strand
GACTGAGCGTGGACGCGCCGCTGGAGTGTGCGGGGGTGCCCCGCGACCTGGGTGTGGCCCAGGGCTCGGCGTTCGGCCACGAAGTCCGCGCGCATGCGGGTACGGCGCGTCTGCTGGAAGGGCTGTCGCGGCCGGCGCAGGAGCTGGCTCGGCTGGACCGAGACCTCTGGCGTCACCACCCGCAACTGGCCGAACGCGTGACCGGCCTGGCGTTGGCCGCCGGAGCCTCGCGGCGCGGGGTCCTGCGAGGCCTGTCCGAGGCCGGAGGCGCGCCGAGCGAAGCGGTGGCGCTGGTCGCGGCCACGGGCGCTGCGATGCCGTGGATCTGGTGTCGCTTCAGCGGTGGCGCCGCCTCGGGCGCGCCCCGGATTCGGATCGATCGGCCGGACGCGGGAATCGCCGCTCTGGTGGCCGCGCCGGCCTGGCTGCCGGCCGCGGTGTGTGGCGTCAATCAGGCGGGGCTCGCCGTCGCCGTGTCCGCGCCCGAAGCGCCGCCCGGCGGCGCCGATCGCTTCGGCGTGCCGCCGCTGGTATTGGTGGGAGACTGTCTCCAGCGCTTTTCGGACGTGGGAGGCGTGCTCCGCTGGTGCGCCGGGCGACCGGCCGGAGGCGTTGCCACGATCCTGGCCGCGGATGCCGGCGGCGACGTGGCGGGTCTGCGCTTCGCACCGGGCGAGCGCACGCCGCTGGCGCTCGAGGACGGCATCCTGATGGGCAGCGGTCCCCCGGCCCTGTGCGAGGTGCTCGCCAAGGCGGCGCGACACGAGGTTGCCGAAGGTGCCGAGGGCTGGGCGGCCGCGCTGCGCGAGGCCGCGCCCGGTGCACCCGGCGTCTGGCTGGATCCGGCCGGGCGTTGCCTCGGCCTGTCGCGAAGCGACGGGTCCGCCGCGATGTTCGACCTGCCGGGCGCCTAGGCGCCTAGCTGTGGAACTTCGAGGGGGCTTCGGTCCCTGCCCCTTCTTCGCACAGGGTGACGGCTCGAACCGGGTCGTCGGTCACGGCCAGCAGGTCGCGGTGCTCGGCGCGCACGAATCCGGCGGTCACAGCGCCGTCGATCCATTCCAGTAGCGAGTCGAAGAAGCCCGCTGTGTTGAGCAGCACGAGCGGCCGATGGTGGAAGCCGAGCTGACGGAAGGAGAGCATCTCGGCGAACTCCTCCAGCGTGCCGAGGCCTCCCGCCAGGGTGATGAAGGCGTCTCCGTTGCCGTCCAGACCGGCCTTGCGCGCGCGCATGTCGTCCACGCTCTCCATCTCGATGCCGGGATGGTGCACGTCTCCGCGGTCGATGAAGTCCTGGAGGATCACGCCGCGCACGGCTCCGCCGCCGCTCAGCGCCGCATCCGCCACGGCCCCCATGAGGCCGATCTTGGCGCCGCCGTAGACCAGCACGTGACCGCGCCGTGCGAGCTCCGCGCCGAGCACGCGTGCAGCTTCGAGGTAGGGCTCCCCGGATCGACGGCTCGACCCGCAGAAGACGGTGACGCGCACCCTGGTTAGCGGCGTCGGCGGCGGCCGCCGCCGCCGCCGCGTCGGCGGGGCGGGGGGCGATCGTCGTCGTCCCGCCGTGCGGGACGACTCGCGGGTTCCTTGGCGGCCGGAGCGGTCCCCTCGGCGACGGTGGTCTCCGGGCGGTGCTCCCGGAGGTAGGCGGCGAGGATCGCGGCCAGGTCACGCAGGGTCTCCGGGGTGGACGCCATCTCCTTGGCGATCGGGACCAGTCGGTCCACCTTGAAGGCCCGCTCCGCCTCGGGGATGAGGCGCATCTCCTGCTCCACCTTCACCATCAGCCGGTCGCGCAGGCGCTCCAGCATCTGGGCGTCGCTGGGAATCTTGCACTCGGCGATCTCGATCTTGTTCACGTTCTGGAGCTGCCTGAAGTTCCCGATGTCGAGTCCCGAAATGAGCGAGATCGCGGTTCCGGCCCTGCCCGCGCGCCCGGTGCGGCCCGTCCGGTGGACGTAGACCTCCGGCGTGACCGGGGCGCTGTAGCTGATGACGTGGGTGAGCTGGCTGATGTCGATGCCGCGGGCGGCCACGTCGGTGGCGACCAGGAAGCGCAGCTCGCCGGCCTTGATGCGCCCCATCACCTCCTCGCGCGCCACCTGGGCGAGGTCGCCCTGGATCTGGTCTGCATCGAATCCGCGGCGTTGCAGGAAGCTGGTCACGAAGCGGACGTCGTCCTTCGTATTGCAGAAGATGAGCGCGCTCTCGGGATCCTCGTACTCGAGGATCCGGATCAGGTTGGCGTCCTTCTCCTGGGCGGTGGTTACGAAGAACTGGTGCTCGATCTCGGCGGGCGCGATCTGTCCCTCGGACAGCGTTACGAACTCCGGCTCGGTGAGGAATACGCGCGAGAGCGAGCGCACCTTCTCGGGGATGGTGGCCGAGAACAGGCACGACTGACGCTCCCGGGGCAGGTACGTCTGGAGCTCGCGCATGTCGGGCCAGAAGCCCAGGGACAGCAGCTCGTCGGCCTCGTCGAAGATCAGGATCTTCACGTTGTCGAGGTTCATGCGCCCGCTCTGGAGGTGATCCAGCATGCGGCCCGGCGTGCCCACGATGACGTGGGCGCCTTCCTTGAGCCCGTCGTTCTGCGCCCCGTAGCCCACACCGCCGTAGATGGGCAGCGTGCGCACGCCCCGGTGGCGGCCGATGGCTTCGACCTCGATGGCGACCTGGTTGGCCAGCTCGCGGGTCGGCGCCATGACCAGGGCCTGGGTGGTGGGGCTGCTGGTGTCGACGCGCTCGGCGATGGGAATGCCGAAGGCGCCGGTCTTGCCGCTGCCGGTGCGCGCTTGGACGATCAAGTCGCCCCCAGCGCGCAGCAGCGGAAGCACGCGGGCCTGCACCGGCATCGGATCGGTCCAGCCGAGGTCGCGAACGCCGGCCTGGATGTCTTCGGCGAGTTCTTGGAATAGGGTTGAATCGGAGTCCATGAGTGGCGCGCGAAGCTATCCCTCCGGGTACCCCGGTGCAAGCGACGGGCCTCGCGGGCGCTGTAAGGGCGTCTCAGCGCCATCCCGGATGGGCTCACGCCACTCCGGCCTTCGGCTTGCTAGCCTCCCTTCCCATGACTCGGATCACGCGCGCGGAGGTGGAGCGCATGGCCGGGCTGGCCCGTCTCTCTCTCGGAGAGGAAGAGGTCGAGTCGCTTACGGCCGACCTCGACACCATCCTCGACTACGTAGAGATGCTCCAGTCCGTGGACACCGAGGGCGTCGAGCCCACGGCCCACGCGCTGCCCCTGCCCACGCCCCTGCGTGAGGATCGGGCCGAGCTCGGCCTGGCGCCCGAAGAGGCTCTGGGCAACGCCCCGGCCGCGGCGGGCACGACCTTCGTCGTCCCCAAAGTGATCGAGGGCGGCGAGGCCTGATCCCGTGAGCGAGCCCCTCGGCAACGTCTCGGAGCTGCGCGCAGCGCTGGACGCCGGCAGCGTTTCGTCGCTGGAGCTGGTGGAGTCGGCCCTCGCGCGTGCGCGCGGGCTCGACCTCGGCGCGCTTGTGGCGACGCGCGCCGACGCGGCCAGGGAAGAGGCGTCCTTGGCGGACGCGCGCCGAGCTTCGGGAGACTTGCGCTCCCCGCTGGATGGGATTCCGGTGGCGCTGAAGGACAACATCGCTGCCGCCGGCGAGCCCTGCGGGTGCGCGTCGCGGATCCTCGAAGGCTACACGTCGCCGTACGATTCCACGGCGGTGGCCCGCCTGCGCGAAGCGGGCGCCGTCGTCGTGGGCCGCTCCAACATGGACGAGTTCGCCATGGGCTCGTCCACCGAGAACTCCGCGCTGGGTCCGGCGCGAAACCCCTGGGACCCGGAGCGCGCACCCGGCGGTTCGTCCGGGGGCTCGGCGGCCCTGGTCGCGGCGGGCATCGTCCCGCTGGCCCTGGGCAGCGACACCGGCGGCTCGATTCGCCAGCCCGCGGCCCTGTGCGGCGTGGTGGGCCTCAAGCCCACCTACGGCCGGGTCTCGCGCTACGGGCTGGTGGCCTTCGCGTCGTCCCTGGACCAGATCGGCCCCCTGGCCCGCACCAGCGCCGACGCCGCCCTGGTGCTGGGGATCCTGGCCGGACACGACCCGCGTGACTCGACGTCGCTTCCGGATCCGGTGCCCGACTACGCCGCGGCCCTCGCGGGTGATTGCACAGGGCTGACCGTCGGTTTGCCCCGGGAGTACTTCGTCGAGGAGGGTGTGGATCCAGGGGTGCTCGGCGCCGTGCGCGATGCCGTGCTCGAGCTGGAGAAGGCAGGCGCCAGGACCCGCGAGATCTCGCTTCCCCACACGCGGCACGCTGTTTCCACCTATTACCTGGTCGCCAATGCCGAGGCATCGAGCAACCTCTCGCGCTTCGACGGGGTTCGCTACGGGCGCCGGGCCGAGAGTGACGACGTGGGCGCACTCTTCCGCAGGACGCGCTCCGAAGGCTTCGGTCCCGAGGTGAAGCGGCGCATCCTGCTGGGGACGTACGTCCTGTCGGCCGGGTACTACGATGCGTACTACCGGAAGGCGCAGCAGGTGCGGACCCTGATCCGCCGCGACTTCGAGACCGCCTTCGAGCAGTGCGACCTGATTGCGACGCCCACGACGCCGGACACGGCCTTCCGTCTGGGGGAGCGCAGCGGCGATCCCCTGCGCATGTACTTGTCAGACGTCTATACGGTGTCGGCTTCGCTGGCCGGAATTCCGGGACTCTCGACGCCGTGCGGCCTGCCCGGAGGCCTGCCCGCCGGGCTCCAGCTCCTGGCTCCGGCGCTGGGCGAGCCCGTGCTGCTTCGAGCCGCCGACGCTTTCGAGCGGAGGACGGACTGGACGCAGCGCCGGCCGGGAGAGACGCCGTGAGCGCGGCGAGCTGGGAGCCGATCATCGGCCTCGAGGTGCACGTGCACCTGAAGACCGACTCGAAGCTCTTCTGCCGCTGCCCGGTTCGTTACGGCTGCGAACCGAATCACCAGGTGTGCCCGGTCTGCCTGGCGCTTCCCGGCGCCTTGCCGGTGTTGAACCGCGGCGCCGTGGAACGGGCGGTGCGCATCGGACTGGCCGTCGGCGGCAACGTGAATGCGCACTCGGTCTTTGCGCGCAAGAACTACTTCTACCCGGACCTCCCCAAGGGCTACCAGATTTCCCAGTACGAGGATCCACTGGTCAGCGGTGGAGGCGTCGACATCGCGACACCCGACGAGGGCGTGCGGACCATCCCCCTGACCCGGATCCACATGGAGGAGGACGCGGGCAAGTCCGTGCACGGTGACTGGGAGACCGCCGGCGAGTCGCACATGGATCTGAACCGCGCTGGGGTTCCGCTGGTGGAGATCGTCTCCGAACCCGAGCTTCGCTCCGCCGACGAGGCGAGCGCCTTCCTCCGCGCCCTGCGCGCCATTCTCCGCTACACGGGTGTCTCCGACGCGGACATGGAGAAGGGCCAGATGCGTTGCGACGTAAACCTGTCGCTGCGCCGGCCGGGAAGTCGGACGCTGGGGACCCGCACCGAGACGAAGAATCTGAACTCCTTCCGCAGCGTCGAGGGC
This sequence comes from Deltaproteobacteria bacterium, assembly GCA_019310195.1. Classification (GTDB taxonomy): domain Bacteria; phylum Myxococcota_A; class UBA9160; order UBA9160; family JAFDET01; genus JAFDET01. The sequence goes on along the minus strand of JAFDET010000080.1, from coordinate 6,023 downwards.
GCCATTCAGGCGGAGATGGTGCGTCAGGCCGAGGTTCTCGACGATGGTGGCGAGATCGTCCAGGCCACCATGCTCTTCGACACGGACAGCGGACGCACCCAGCTCATGCGTGTCAAGGAGAACGCCGACGACTACCGCTACTTCCCGGACCCGGACCTGATTTCGCTGGATCTGGACCCGGCCTGGATCGCCCAGGTGCGCGAGGGGCTTCCGGAGCTGCCTGGCCACAAGCGGGCTCGCTTCCAGGAGTCCTACGAGCTGCCGGCAGGCGACGCCCAGACGCTGATCGAAAGCCGGGCGCTCGCGGATTTCTTCGAGGCGACCGTGCGTGCGCACGGGACCGCCCGTAGCGTGGCCAACTGGATGCTGCGCGACGTGGCCGCCCTGCTCAAGGAGGGGGAGGGCGACATCGAAGCGACGCGCCTGGAGCCCGGCGCTTTGGCGGCGCTGATCGGGCTGGTGGATGCGGGACGCGTCACGCCCCAGAGCGCGCGCGCCGTGCTGCGCGAGCTGGCCGAGCAGGGCGGCGATCCGGAAGCGCTGATCCGTGAGCGCGGCCTCGAGGCGGTGTCCGACAGCGGCGTTCTGGAATCGGCGGCCGACCAGGTGCTGGCCGACAACCCGGAGATGGCCGAGCGCTATCGCGGCGGGGAGACCAAGGTGCTGAACTTCCTCATGGGGCAGGTGATGAAGCGGACCCAGGGCAAGGCCAGCCCAGCGCTGGTTCGCGAGATCCTGGCCCGAAAGCTGGAGGGCTGAGCCCATGGCTCGCGTGCTGCGCGCAGGCGCGATCGTGCTGGGTCTGCTGGTCCTGCTGCTGGCGGCGGCGTCCGTCCTGCTCCCCCGACTGGTGGCCGGCGACGACGTGCGCGAGAGGGTCACACGCGAAGTCCGCGAGCGGACCGGCCGCGAGGTCGCGTGGCAGGATCTGCAGCTTCGCATCCTGCCGCCTCGGGTGGAGCTGGTCGGCTCCAGCCTTTCCGGGGACACGGCCGACGCACCTCCCTTCGCCGAAGCGCAGTCCATCGGCTTGCGCCTGTCGCTCCTTCCGCTGCTGATCGGGGCGGTGGTGATCGATTCGCTCGAAATCCAGGGCGCCACGCTGCGCCTGGAGCGCACGTCCGACGGGATCCAGTGGCCGCGCCCGCCGCCGAAGGAAGAGAAGCCGGAGGAGGCCGATCTCGAGCCGAAGCCCGCTGCCGAGCGCAAGCCGCGCCGGCGCAAGCCGGATTTCGGCGTCAAGCGCGTCACCTTGGAAGACGTGCGCATCGTGCTGGTGGATCGCGCGGTCTCGCCTCCGGTGACCTGGGACCTGGGCCCGGTCTCGGCCAGCGCCGAGGTCGAGGGGCCCGGCGGGCCCATCCGGCTGGAGCTGGATGGGACGTTGGCGGGGTCGGGCCGCATCCTGGGAAGCGGCGTGGCGGGCCTGGACCGCTCCGTAGACGTCTGCCTGGAGCTTTCCGGCGTCGGCCTCGCGCCGCTGCGTTCGTACCTGCGTCGCGGCCAGGCGTTGTCGGGCGCGGTAGACGGAAAGGTCCATCTCCACGGCGCCGCAGGAGAGACGGATCGGCTGGCGCTGGGGCTGCGCCTCTCCAACGCGGTGCTCGACGTGGAGGAGCTTCGGGCCGAGGGCGACCTGACCCTGGAGGCGACGCTCACGGGCCCGCCCTTCGCCGGGCCGTTTCACCTGGACGCCAGCGCGGCGGAGCTGAAAACCGGCGGCTCGGTCGCGTTCCGCAAGCCATCGGGCATGCCTGCCGTGGCGGCGGGGAAGCTCGTGTCGCGGGACGGGCGCTACGACGTGGAGAGTGTGAAGGTCGAGATCGGCGCGGCGGGTCCCGGCGCATCCGGCGCGGATCCGTGTGCACAGGCAGCCAAGCCGTGAGTGACTGGTTTACGTTGCGCTGGGCCGACGGTGCGGTCGAACTGCTCGACCAGCGCAGGCTCCCGGCGGAGGAGACCTACCTCACGCTCCACAACGTGGAGGACGTAGCGCGCGCCATCGAGGACCTGGCGGTGCGCGGTGCGCCGGCAATCGGCTGCGCCGCCGCGTTGGGCGTGGCGCTGGCCGCGGCCGGCAGTCCCGCCGACAAACCCGAGGGAGTCCGGATCGACTGCCTGGCTGCCATCGAGCGTCTGGCTCGCACGCGTCCCACGGCGGTCAACCTCTTCTGGGCTCTGGGGCGCATGCGCGAGGTTCTGGAGCACGCCTGCGGCGCGGAGGGAGCCGACGCCGATGCGGTGCGGGCCGAGCTCGTGCAGCAGGCTTGTGCGCTCGTGGACGAAGACGTCGCCATCTGTCGTGCACTGGGCGCTGCCGGAGTGGAGCTGGTGCCCGACGGTGCGCGAATCCTCACCCACTGCAACGCTGGCGCCCTGGCCACCGCGGGCTGGGGTACGGCGCTGGGGGTGGTGCGCTCGGCCGTGGCGGCGGGCCGCCGGGTGGAAGTCCTGGCCGACGAGACGCGACCCTTCCTCCAGGGAGCCCGGCTCACCGCCTGGGAGCTGGCCCGGGACGACATTCCGGTCACGGTGATTACCGACAACATGGCGGGTCATCTGATCGCACGCGGCGAGGTCGACCTGGTGTTGGTGGGCGCGGATCGCATCGCACGCAACGGGGACGTGGCCAACAAGATCGGCACCTACACCGTGGCGTTGCTGGCTCGTGAGCACGCAGTTCCGTTCTACGTGGCGGCGCCGCTCTCCACCATCGACCTGGAGACTCCCGACGGGGCAGCGATCCCCATCGAGGAACGCGGGCCGGCAGAAGTGACGCACATTGGCGGTCAACTCGTGATGCCAGAGGGTGTCCCGGTGCGCCATCCGGCCTTCGACGTCACTCCGGCGGCGCTCGTCAGCGCCATCGTCACCGAGCGGGGCATCGCGCGCGCGCCATACGCAAGCAGCCTGCAGGTTCTCTTCGACACTGCGTGACGATTGTCACTTCGGCCCACAGCTCGGTCGGCCGATGCATAAGAACCCATGCCGCACTCCGTTCTCTGCGTCGACGATGACCGCAACTTGTGTCAGATCATCGCCAAGGCCCTCGAGGGCGAGGGCTATCGTGTGCTCAAGGCCCACGATGGCGACGCCGGTCTGGCCGTCTTCGACGCCGAAACTCCGGACCTGGTGCTCATGGACCTGCTGCTTCCGGGCAAGGACGGCTTCGAGGTCGTAGAGGGCATCCGCAGCCGAGCAAACCCGGCCTGTGAAACGCCGGTGTTCTTGATCTCGGGCTGTTCGAAGACACCGGCCTACGAGGAGCGCGCGGCTGGGCTGCGGGTCGACGCCTTCCTGACCAAGCCCGTGCCCCTGGATCAGCTGCTGGAGCAGGTCGCCAAGGCTCTTCCGGCTGCGCCACGAGCACCGGAAGAGAAGCTCTCGCGCCCGTCGGTCTTGGAAGGCGCCCTGGACGAGCTGCCCTTCCCCGCGCTGCTCCACCACCTGCACGGCCTACGCGCCAGCGGTGCGCTGCTCCTTCGTTCGGGCAAGAAGCGCAAGGCCATCCAGCTTCGCGACGGCCGCCCCGTGGGCGTTCGCTCCAACCAGGTGAGCGAGTGCCTGGGCAACCTGCTGGTCCGGATGGGCCGCATCGACGCTCCGACCCTGAAGGAGACCCTGCGCCGGATGAAGCGCGGGGATGGCCTCCAGGGCGAGGTGCTCGTGGCGATGGAGGTGCTGTCCGAGGCGGAGATCGCCAATGCGCTGCGCGTGCAGGCCGAGGAGAAGCTGTTCGAGATCTTCGAGTGGACCTCGGGAACTTTCGAGTTCCGCCGCGGGGGCCGGCTCAAGGGCGCCAGCACGCTGGGTCTGGACGGAAACCCCGCCTCCATCATCGTGAACGGCGTGACCAGCCGCTTCCCCATCGAAAAGATCGACTCCGAGCTGCGCGGACACAGCGGCAAGACCGTGGTCGCCGCCGGGGAGAGCCCCTTCTACCTGTTCCAGGATCTCACCCTCGATGCACCGGCGCAGTGCGTCCTCCAGCGGGTCACCGAAGGCGCCTCCATAGACGACCTGCTGGATGCCGGGGAGACTTCACAGCGCATTCTCTACGCGCTTCTCGCTGCCCAGGTGGTCGAGCTGCGTGACGCCGGCGAGCCCGCCGCCAATCCGGGAGTCACGGCCAACGCGGTTGCCGCGGCGCGGGCGCGCCTGGCCTCCGTGCGGCGGAACCCGGAGGAAGACGCCGTTCGCGAAGAGCTCACGGCCATGGCCCAGCGCGTGCGCGGTGCAAACCTGTTCGAGGTGCTGGGTGTTGCACAGAATGCAGAAGACGACGACGTGCGCGCTGCCTACGTCGATCTGGCCAAGCGAACGCATCCGGACCGCTTCAGCGGATTCGGCGAAGCGATCCGGCGCCTGGCGGAGGAGGTCTTCGGGCGCGTGTCCCTGGCCCATGAGACCCTGACGGATCGACGCGGTCGCGACGGCTACCGCCTCGAGCTTGCCCAGGGTGCGCGTCTGGAAGAGGAGATGGAGGAGGCGCGCCGCGCGCTGGCCGCCGAGCAGGAGTTCCAGAAGGGCGCCGCGGCGCTCAAGTCTCGGCGTTACCACCCGGCCTTCGAGGCCTTCAAGTCGGCCGTGGACCTCTACCCCCACGAGGGCGAGTACCTGGCCTACCTGGGTTGGACGCGCTTCCTCTCGGCTCAACGCGACGACTCCGCCCAGAAGGAGGCGGTCAAGGCCCTGCGGAAGGCCGCCAAGCTGGCACCGGATAGTGAAAAGCCCTACCTGTTCCTCGGCCAGCTCCTCAAGGCGACCGGCCGACACGAGCCCGCCGAGCGCATGTTCGTGAAGGCCGTGCAGGTCAAGGCGGACTGCGTGGAAGCGCTCCGGGAGCTTCGGCTCATCAACCTTCGCCGAGAGAAGCAGAAGGGTCTGGTCCGGAGGCTGCTGCGCCGCTAGCCCCGGGCCGCCGGTTTCCGGAGAGGACGGGGAATCCATGAGCGCTGGAGTCACGGGCGAGAAGATCTGGCTCGACGGCGATCTGGTGGACTGGGACGAGGCTCGGGTCCACATCCTGACGCACACCCTTCACTACGGGCTCGGCGTCTTCGAAGGGATCCGCTCCTACCGCACCGCCGACGGCCGCTCCGCCGTGTTTCGGCTGGAGGAACACGTGCGGCGCCTGTTCGAGTCGGCCCACATCAACCTGATGGAGATTCCCTTCTCCCGGGAAGCCGTCTGCGACGCGATCCTCGAGACCCTGCGCGCCAACCACCTGGACGAGGGCTACATCCGCCCGCTGGTCTTCGTCGGGGAGGGCGCCATGGGACTCAACCCCGCGGACAACCCGATCCGGCTGGCGGTGATCGCGTACGCCTGGGGCAAGTACCTGGGCGAGGAGGGCATGGAGCGAGGCATCCGCGCCAAAGTCTCCAGCTACCAGCGCCACCACGTCAATGCGAAGATGACCAAGGGCAAGACCTGCGGCGACTACGTGAACTCCATTCTCGCCAAGCGCGAGGCGCTGCTGGACGGCTACGACGAGGCCATCATGCTGGACACCCAGGGCCTGGTGGCGGAAGCCAGCGGCGAGAACCTCTTCGTGGTTCGCGATGGCGAGATCCTCACGCCTCCCCTGGCCAGCGTGCTCGATGGGATCACTCGCGCCACGGTGATGCAGCTGGCCGTCGAGCAGGGCATCCCCGTCGTCGAGCGTTCGATCACGCGCGACGAGCTCTACGTCGCCGACGAGATCTTCCTGACGGGCACCGCGGCCGAGGTTACGCCGATTCGTGAGGTGGACCGGCGCAGCGTCGGCAGCGGCACGCGCGGACCCGTGACGAAGGCCCTGCAGGAGGCCTTCTTCGACGTGGTCGCCGGGCGCGATGCCAAGCGCGCCGACTGGCTCACCTACCGGTAGGCCAGGATCTGGCGGTAGCGCTCCTTGGCGTGCCGGGCAGCGGGCGGGAGCTGACGCGCTCGCTACGCTGGGCCGGCACGCGCTTGGAGGAGCCCATGGGAAAGGTCTACGACGAGATCGACGAGCGCCTGGCGGCGTTCATCGGCAAGCA
>JAFDET010000313.1 GCA_019310195.1 Deltaproteobacteria bacterium | reverse complement strand
CGGCTCCGCAGCAGCGCACTCCGGAGGAGCGTACGCCCGCGCCGCCGCCCACGCGTCTGGCCGAGAAGCCGCGGCCCGAGGGCACACCGGAGATCGTCGAAGCGCCGCAGGAGGCGGTCGTCGAGCTGGACCTGGGTGAGGCCAGCGACGAGGAGCTCCTGTTGGCGATGGAGCTCGAGACCCTGGAGGACCTGGAGCTGATCGAGCACCTGGATCTGCTGGAGCGACTCGACGAGATCCAGGGAGCGGAGCGCGGGTAGCGTGAGGAACTGGGTTCGCAGCGCGCTGGCGGCGGCGCTCCTGCTGGGAGCGGCAGCGCCCGTTTGCGCCGACGACACCGGCGCACCCGAGCCGCCGGCGGGCATCGAGCTGCCGGCGCCGGGCGTGACGCCGCGCCAGTGGCTGCGCGATCTGCCGGCGGAGGACCGGCTTCGCGCCCGTGACTGGTTCCGCTCGCTCTCCGACGACGAGTGGCGCGCCCTGCGCCGGCGCCAGGGCGGCGCCTCGCGTGACCGCGTCACGGATCGCCCCCAGGCCGACGGCCCGGAGCGAGGCCGGCAGCGTCAGCAGCTGCTGCGCGACCTCTCGCCGGAAGACCGCCGCGAGCTGCGGCGCAACTGGCAGCAGATGACCCCCGACGAGCGCCGCGCCGTGCGCCGCGAGATGCAGAGCCTCGCGCCCCGGCAGCGCCGCGAGCTGGCCGAGAACATTGCCCGCTACCGCGGCCTGCCGCCGGATCAGCAGCAGGCTCTGCGCGAGCGCATGCAGCGCTTCCGCGATCGCTCGCCCGCCGAGCGCGAACGCATCCGGCGCAATGCGGAGCGCTGGCGCCGGATGACGCCCGTCGAACGCGAGCGCATCCGCAAGAACTGGAACCGCTACCAGAATCTCACGCCGGATCAGCGCCGGGCACTGCAGGATCGCGCCGGGCCTCCGCGCTGAGCTGCGGGCCCGGCTCAGAGTCCCAGCAGCGAACGATCCGCCAGGCCCTTCTCCTCGGCGTGGCGCAGCAGTGCGCCGAGGCCGCCACGGAAGTTCCAAGCGTGCATCCCGGCCTCGCGCATCTTCTCGGCGAGGTGGGCGCTCTTCAGGCCGAACTCGCAGACCAGCACGTAGGTGCGGTCGCGGTCGAAGCTGGCGTAGGCCGCCAGCGCCCGGTCGAAGTCGAGCTGCAGTGCGTCGGGCCAGTGCCAGCTCTCGAAGGCGGCTCGCGAGCGCAGGTCGATCACGGCGGCGTCGTCGGGAATCGCGTCCACCTCCAGCTCCGGGATGGAGATCCGCTCCGGGTCGAGGGTGCGCAGGTCGAAGACGGCGCGTTCGGCGACCGCGCGCTCCAGGACGCGCGGGTCGAGCTTCTCTTCCTCGGCGGCGATCGCGTCGGGCTTCGCCGCGGTGGCGGGCTTGCGCGGCACCATGGCGCAGTACTCGTCCACCACCGCCGAGAGCGCCGCGGTGCCCACGTGCTCCGCCCGCGCGATGATCTCGTCCTTGTTGAATCCCACCAACGGACGCAGGATGGGCAGGTCCGTAGCCCCGGAGATGGTGGCCAGGTTGGTGAGCGTCTGGGACGAGACCTGGCCCAGCGCCTCGCCGGTCACGATCGCTTCGGCGCGCAGCTCGGGCGCCAGCGCCTGGGCGGCGCGCAGCATCTGCCGCTTCAGGATCACCTGCCAGTAACGCGTTTCGGTCCGTTCGCGAAGCTCGCGGGACACGGCTTCGAAATCGACGGCGTGGAGCTTCGGCGCGCTGCCGTAGGACCAGCGGTCGGCGATTATCTTCATCACGCGAAGCACGCCCAGCTGGTGGCTCGCGCCGCCCAGGTTGCAGAAGACGTAGTGCTGGGCGACGCCTCGCTTGAGCAGCAGCCAGGCCGCGACCGCGGAGTCGAAGCCGCCCGACACCAGCGTCACGGCGCGCCCCTCGACGCCCAGCGGCAGACCTCCGGGCCCGGGCAGCCGCTCGCCGAAGAACCAGGTGGCGTCGGCCATCAGCTCCACGTGGGCCGTGACCTCCGGGTTCCCCAGGTCGACGCCGGCGGCGTGCTCCAGGAGCGCCGTGCCCAGGTCGCGCTCCACGGCGCGGGAGCGTGTGGCGATGTGAAGGGGGTCGCCGACACGGCGCGCGCGCACCGCGAAGCGACGTCCGCGCACCGCTTCGCCGAAGTGCTCCGCGCCCGCCGCCACCACGTCGGCCAGCGCCGTCACCGGTCGGGCTACGGCAGGCGACACGTTCTGCACGCCGAACACCCGCGCGGCTACGACGCCGGCGTCGGGCGACTCCGCGTCCACGTAGATGCGCTCGCGGGTGGTGCGCACTCGAGCCGCCATGCCCTCGGCCCGGAGCGCATCGCGCAGGTTGTCCCGCAGCCGCTTGATGAAGCGGCTGCGCGTGTAGCGTGCCTTGGTGCTGACCTCGCCGGAGAGGCGCACCAGGAAGGCATGGGGGAGCGGCGCGTCCACGCCGACCACGCTACCGAACCGCCGGTCCCGGCGCCCCGCGCTACCTTGCCGCCTCCATGGCCAAGCTCCCCGACGGAACCGAGATCCGGGTCCTGCTCCTCGACCTGGATGACACGATCCTGGACAACCGCAGCGGCGTTCGCGCGGCCTGGGACTTCGTGTCGGAGCTGCTGGCGGCCCCCAACGGCCTTCGTGCCGAAGCGGTGCGGGCGGAGATCGATCGGGTCACGGACTGGTTCTGGTCCGATTCCGAGCGGCACCGTACAGGCCGGTTGGATCTGCTGGCCGCGCGTCGAACGATACTGGGTCGGGCGCTCGATGCGCTGGACGTGGACGATCCGACGCTGGTGGATCGCGCGGCGGCTGCCTATCAGGAGCACCGCTCCTCCACCCTGTGCCTGGAGGAGCGCGCCCTGGAGACGCTGGGTGCCCTGCGCGCACGGGTGGGTGCGCTGGGGCTGGTGACCAACGGGGCCTCGGACGCGCAGCGCGCGAAGATCGATCGCTTCGACCTGTGGCGCTGGTTCGACCACGTGCAGATCGAGGGCGAGCTGGGGGTCGGCAAGCCCGAGGTCGACGCGTACCTGCATGCCACCCGCAGCCTGGGCGCCGCCCCGGAGGAGACGCTCATGGCGGGGGATGACTTCGAGTACGACGTGCTCGGATCGCTGGGCGCGGGGCTGCACGCCGCCTGGATCGATGCCCACGGGCGCGGCCGTCCCCGGCGGCCGGCGCCCCGGGACTTCCACGTCCTGTCGTCGATTCGCGAGCTGCTGGACCTGCTCGAGGGCTGAGCCGCCGGATCGGAAGGCGATGGAGTCCCAGGCGCGTCCGGCCGATACGCAGCGGATGCACGCAGGCCTCCCGTGAGCGGCTGGTGGCTGCCGCTCGGCGTCTGGTACCTGGGCCTGGTCTACGTAGCGGTGTGGAACCGGCGGGCCAAGCCCACCTGGCAGCGACTCGATGCCTATCCCCTGCCGCTGCGGATCCATCTCTTCACGCCCTTCCGGAACCGTTGGCGCAGCTCGATTCGCGTCGAGGACATGGGTTGGGTGGACGCCTTCCGCGGCGCCGTTCAACGCCGCACCCTGTTCGTGGTGGTGCCGCCGCTGGTGATCTTCGGCTGGCTCTACACCACGACGTGGATGCG
>JAFDET010000312.1 GCA_019310195.1 Deltaproteobacteria bacterium | reverse complement strand
GCGCTGCGCGAACGCTTCCGCCCGCTCTTCCACCCGCGCGGCATCGTGGTGGCGGGTGTCTCCAGCCATCCGGGCAAGTTCGGCTTCGTCGCGTACCACAACCTGTTGCGCTGCGGGTACACCGGCGAGCTCTTCCCGGTGAAGCCCGACGGCGCGGAGGTGCTGGGGCGACCCACCTACCCCGACGTGTCCGAGCTTCCGGAGGGCCGCGCCGATCTGGTCTTCGTCTGCACGCCCAACAAGGTGAACGTGGCACTGCTCGAGGCCTGCGCCGCCAAGGGCGTGCGCGCCGCCTTCGTGGCCAGCGCGGGCTACGGCGAGGCGGGTGAGGAAGGCCGCGCCCTGGAGCGCGAGCTGGTGGAGACGGCCGACCGCCTGGGCATGATCCTGGCGGGGCCGAACGGACAGGGCGTGATCTCAACCGCCGAGTCCATGTGCGCGCAGATCGTGGCGCCGTATCCGCCGCCGGGGCGCATCGGCGTGGCGAGCCAGAGCGGCAACCTGGTCTCGGCGTTCCTCAACTACGCGGTGGAGACGGGCGCCGGCGTCTCGGTGGCCGTCTCCGCGGGCAACTCGGCCCAGACCAGCCTTGCGGACTACCTGGACTACTTCGCCGCCGATCCCGACACGGCGGTGGGCCTCGGGTACCTGGAGGGCGTGGTCGATGGCCGCCGCTTCCTGGAGGCCGCGCGCCGGCTCACGGCCGAGAAGCCCCTGGTGCTGCTGAAGGGCGGGGTGGCCCGTGAGGGCCAGCGCGCCGCCGCCAGCCACACCGGCTCCCTGGCCACCGACGACCGCGTCTTCGACGGCGTCTGCCGTCAGCTCGGCATCCTGCGCGCGCCCAGCGTGGAAGAGGCGTTCGAGTGGGCGGCCACGTTCGCCACCCAGCCGCTGCCGCGCGGCCGGCGCGTGGTGGTGTTCACGACGGCGGGTGGCTGGGGCGTACTGGCGGCCGACGCCTGCGCCGAGGCCGGGCTGGAGCTGATCCCGCTGCCCGAGGCGCTGCGCGCGGCCATCGACGAGAAGGTCCCGGCGCGCTGGAGCCGCAACAACCCCATCGACCTGGCCGGTGGCGAGACCCGCGACACCGTGCCCGAGGTCCTGGACAGCGTGTGCGCGCATCCGGACGTGGATGCCGTGATCCACCTGGGCATCGGGATCCAGGCCGGCCAGGCGCAGCTCTTCCGCTCGGGCCCGTTCCATCCGGGCCACGGCCTGGATCGCATCAGCGACTACCACGAGCGTCAGGACCGCCGCTACGCCCAGGCGGCCCGCGAGGCCTCCGAGCGCCACGGCAAGCCGGTGCTCACGTGCACCGAGCTGGCGGTGACCGATCGCCTGTACGGCAACGCCGGGCCCGAGGCCGTGAAGCAGGGCGGCCGCCTCTGCTACGCCAGCGCCCACCGCGCGGTGCGCGCCCTGGCCGCCCTGGTCCGCTACGCCGAGTTCCGCGCCCGCCAGTAGGCGGAACCAACGGGACAGTCCCCTCAGTTCCGCAGGCCTTCGGGAACTGGCGGGACTGTCCCGGTAGTTCCTTGGTTTTCAAGGAGCGTCTCGTTGCTGAGTCCGAGCGCGGCGGCGCGCTCTGGGGGGATGCGGACCATCCGGTAGATGGCCGCTCGCTTGTCTTCGTAGATGTGGGGGTTGGCGAACTCGAAGACCACGTCGCCGTCGCGGGTGACCTCGAAGGCGCGCCCCGACTCGGAATCCGTCACCAGCACGTTGCCGTTGGCCAGCCGCTGGCTGGCGCCGCGCTTGGCGGAGAAGAAGCGCTCGCCTTCGGCCTCGCCGTAGCGCCAGGTGATCGCTCGCGTCGCCGGGTCCAGCTCCAGCACGCGGCTCCAGCGGCGGCTGCGCCCGTTGTCGAAGACCAGCACCCGGTCGTCGTCCAGCAGCGTGCCGTGATGCGGGTGCTGCAGCTCGCCGGGGCCCCACCAGAAGCGCAACGTGCCGTCGACGGGGTCGAGCACCACCAGGGCGTTCAGCTGGCGCACCGAGAGCAAGACGTCGCCCCGCTTCCCCAACCCGGGGACGTCCCGGTCCAGGAACACGATCGAGTTGGTGTGGAAGGCATCCAGCACCTTGGGGTTCCAGTCCCCGGAGTCCGGCCGGGCATCCAGCTCGCGCGCGATGGCGTCCGCGCGCGCGGTGTCGATGCGGTCCGCCAGCTGCGGCGCCAGGCATACGCGCCGGCGCTCGGCGCCGTTGCGCGGGTCCAGGGTCACCAGGCAGTCGTCCACCACGGGCAGCGTGCGACCGTCGTGCTGGAACTCGGTGCGCCGACGCACCAGGACCACCGGGTTGCCGTCCAGGTCGAAGGCCAGGTCGTGGTGCGCGTCGATCTCGCGACGCCACAGGCGACGGGAGTCGCGGCTCCAACGCTCGAGCACGCCGTTGCCGTTGATGGCGTAGATGCCGCCCTCGGGTCCCAGCACCACGTGGTCCCAGCCCTTGGCACGCGGCTCCGGGTCCGCCCACACGTGGACGGGCGTGCCGTCCAGCGCCAGCAGCTCGGCCCGTGCCAGGGGCGCCGACGTGTAGAGGTTGAAGCCGGGAGCCGCGCGCGCCGCGTCCAGGCGAACCACGCCGGCGCCCTCGCCGGCGGGGCCCTCGCCCCAGCCCGAGTAGCCCAGGGATTCCAGCATGCGCCGGGTCGCGGCGTCGGGACCGCCCGCATCCGGCCGGTCCAGCGCGCGGCCCAGCAACAAGGCCAGGCCCAGGGCGAGCAGCAGGGTTGCGGTCGTCTGCCAGCGCGAGGGACTCACGAGGGACGTCCGCCCAGGACGGCCGGGTCCAGCTCGATGCCGGTGGGGCAGTGGTCCGAGCCGCGCACCTCCGGGTGAATGAAGGCGCCGCGCACGAAGCGCATGGCCGCCGGCGACGCCAGCACGAAGTCGATGCGCCAGCCCACGTTCTTCTCGCGGGCGCCGCCCCATTGGCGCCACCACGTGTAGTGGCCCGGCTCATCGGGATGGAAGTGGCGAAAGGCGTCCACCCAGCCGGCCCGCCGCCAACGATCCAGCTCGGCGCGTTCCTGGGGCAGGAAGCCGCTGTTCTTTGCGTTGTCGCCCGGGCGGGCCAGGTCGAGCTCCGTGGGCGCGGTGTTGAAGTCGCCCATCACCAGCACGCGCAGGCCGCCGCGGCGCAGGCGCTCGAGCCTGCGAAAGAGCGCGCGGTAGAAGGCCAGCTTGTAGGGCACACGGCTGTTGTCGCGATCGGTTCCGCTGCCCTTGGGAAAGTAGACGTTGGCCACCACCAGCCGGCCGAAGCGGAGGATCTGGACCCGCCCCTCGCGATCGAAGCGCGGCGCTCCCAGCGAGGTTTCGACGGCGTCGGGCTCACGTCGCGCGAACAGGCCGACCCCGCTGTAGCCGCGCCGCTCCGCCTCCACGAAACGGGTGTGCCAGCCCGGCCGCGCGCGGATCTCCTCGGGCAGGTCCTCCAGCCGCGCGCGCACCTCCTGCACGCCGACGATCTCGGCACCACACGAATCGAGCCAGGGCCCGAACCCCTTCTTCGCACAAGCTCGAAGCCCATTCACGTTCCAAGAAACGATACGCAACCGGCAGCCCTACCTGGATCGGGACACTACACGAGCCTATGGCCCGCAAGTCCGAGCCGACGGAGATCGCGCTTGCCCCGGGTCCCCTCCGAGGGCGCGCAGAGAGCCGAAGGCGAACGGAGGGGCTCGGCCGCCTAAGAATTGCTCTCAGTCGTCCCTCGAGAGATACGTATGCTCGCGCAGCCCTTCCGCATACCGCTTGCGCAGCCGCGCCGACTCCTCGACGGTGATCTGGCCGGCGCGCAGGGCGCGCTCCACGGTTCGGCGAACCTTCTCGGAAAGTGCGCGCTCGTCGTACTGCACGTAGCGC
>JAFDET010000311.1 GCA_019310195.1 Deltaproteobacteria bacterium | reverse complement strand
GTCCCACGTTTGTGGCGTCACGCCCCGCTCCCGCAGCTTGAACTTCTGGACCCGGCCGGTGGGGGTCTGCGGCAATGCCTCCAGGAACTCGATGTAGCGGGGCACGAAGAAGTGGGGCGCGTTGTCGTTGACGAAGCGCGCCAGCGCCTCGGCGTTCACGCGCTCACCGGGCTTGCAGACCACGCAGACCTTCATCTCGGCCCGTGGGCCGCCGCCTGGGCCACCGCCGGGTGCGCCATGACGGCGGCCTCCACCGCGAAGGACGACAGGTTGCGGCCCTTGAAGCGGATGAAGTCCGCCTTGCGGTCGACGAAGAAGAACTCGCCGTCCTCGTCCTGCCGCATCAGGTCGCCGCTGTGATACCAGAGGTTGCGCCAGGCGCGGACCGTGGCCTCCGGGTCGCCCCAGTAGCCGTTGAAGAGGGCGAAGGGCTCCGTCGGCCGGGCGCACAGCTCGCCGGTCTCACCCGTCGTCACCGGCAGGTCGTCGTCGTCCAGCAGCGCCACCTCCACGCCGGCCTGGGGCTCGCCCAGGGAGTTGGGCTTCCAGGCCTCGCCGGGCGTGCGGGCCAGCACCGTCATCAGCTCGCTCTGCCCGTAGCCCTGGAAGACCGACTCGAGGCCGAAGCGCTTCTTGAAGGGCTCCTCCAGCGCTGCGGGAAGCGGGATCGCCGAGAAGACGCGCACCGGGTTGTCGGCGTCGTCCGGCCGCTCCGGCGCATTCCACAAGAACATGTGCATGGCGCCGAGGGTGAAGCACATCGTGGCGCCGTAGTGGCGCGTGCGATCCCAGAAGGCGCCGGCCGAGAACTGCGAGTCGATGCCGCAGGGGACGCCGGTCACCAGGGCGCGGAACACGTTCGCCACCCACGCGGCCGAGTTGTACATGGGCAGGCAGCTGTAGAGGACGTCGCCTTCCTGCAGGCCTGCGGTCAGCGCGCCGTTGACCGCCGCCTTGATCCAGGTGCTGTGGCTCTGCATCACGCCCTTGGAGCGGCCGGTGGTGCCCGACGTCCACAGGATGGCCGCCGTGTCGCCGTAGTAGAGCGCGTTGTCGTCCGGCTCGGGGCCGTGCCGGTCGGCGAGGGCGGCCAGGGGCAGGGTGGGAACGCCGAGCTCGGCTTCGGGCTCGCCGCCGCGCACCGCGATGTGCTCGAAGGGCAGCTCGCCCAGCTCGGCGACCCGCGGCAGCAGCTCGGCATCGGCCACCAGCAGCTTCGCGCGGCTGTCCTCGAAGGTCTCGCGCAGCCAGGCGCCCTTGTAGTCGGTGTTGGTCGGAACCCAGATGGCCCCGAGCTTGTTCAGCCCCAGGGCGCTGAACACCAGCTCGCTGCCGCTCTTCGCGAAGAGCGCCACGGTGTCACCGCGGCCCACACCCAGCTCGCGGAAGCCGGCGGCGTAGGCGTTGGCCAGCTCGTTGCTGCGGCCGAACCCGTAGTGGACGTCGTCCTCGACCAGGAAGTCGGCGTCGGGGATCGCCTCGGCCTGGCGTCGCAGGCAGCGACCCAGCAGCCGGTCGTCCATCGCATCGAAGTCGAGCCAGGGCATGCCTTGCGAACCAGAGTAGAACATGTTTCACTCCGGATCTCCGGGCCGGGCCGCGGAATCCCGCAACCCCACGTCCGGCAAGCGGAATTCTCATGTACATCGAGTTCAGCCCCGAGCAGCAGACCCTCCGCCAGGAGCTTCGGGAGTACTACCGCCGCCTGTTCACGCCCGAGCTGCGCCGGGCCCTGGACGAGCAGTGGGACCAGCTGGGTGGGCCGGCCTTCCGCGAGGCCATGGGTCGCATGGGCAAGGACGGCTGGCTCGTGCTGGGCTGGCCCGAAGAGTATGGGGGCCAGGGGCGCGGCCACCTGGACCAGTTCATCTTCTGGGACGAGACGTACCGGGCGCGCGCGCCGCTGCCGGTGATCACCGTGAATACGGTGGGCCCCATGCTGATGCGGTGGGGCAGCGACGCGCAGAAGGCGGAGCTGCTGCCGAAGATCCGCGACGGCGAGCTGCTGGTGGGGATCGGCTATACGGAGCCCTCGGCCGGGACGGACCTGGCCGCGCTGCAGACCCGCGCCGTGCGCGACGGCGATGAGTGGGTCATCAACGGCCAGAAGGTCTTCACCACCCACGCCCAGGATTCGGAGTACATCTGGCTCGCGGCGCGCACCGACCCGGATGCGCCCAAGCACAAGGGCATCTCGATCATCCTGGTGCCCACCGACGTGCCGGGCTTCTCGTGCACGCCGATCCGCACCATCGGCGGTGAGATGACCAATGCCACCTACTTCGAGAACGTGCGCGTTCCCGTGGAGAACCTGGTGGGGCCGGAGAACGGGGGGTGGGGTCTCATCACCGGGCAGCTCAACCTGGAGCGCATCACCCTGGCCATGCCCGGTCCGGCGGATCGCCTGCTGGACGAAGTGTGGGCCTGGGCCGAGAAGACGTCGGCCCCCGACGGGGGGCGGCTCCTGGACGTGCCTTGGGTGCAGCAGAACCTGGCGCGGGTCTACGCAAAGCTGGACGCGCTGAAGGTTCTGAATTGGCGCTCGGCGTGGGCCATCGATCAGGGACAGCCGGCCATGGCCGACGCGTCGGCCGTCAAGGTACTGGGCACCGAGATGCTCATCGAGCTCTACCGCCTGCTGCTGGAGATCACCCAGGCCGGCGGCACCGTGCGCCAGTTCGAGTCCGGGGCGCTCTTCGGCGGCATACTCGAGCAGGCCTACCGGGGTGCCATGGTGACCACCTTCGGCGGCGGTGTGAATGAAGTGATGCGCGACATCATCGCGATGGCCGGCCTCGGCTTGCCGCGGTCGCGACGCTAGACGGAGACGCGAATGCCCCTCTCTCCCGAACAGAAGAAGGCGCTCGAAGCGGAGATGGCCGAGTACGTGGGCAAGTCCAACGGTCCGCCCATCGTCGCCCGCGATCCCGTGAACGAGCCCATGATCCGGCGCTGGTGCGAAGCCATGGGCGACACCAACCCGGCCTATCTCGATCCGGCGGCCGCGAAGGAGACCGTTCACGGCGGCATCGTTGCGCCGCCCACCATGCTGCAGGCGTGGGCCCTGCCCGGCTTCGAGATGTCCCAGGGCTACGCCGAGCCCACCAACGAGCAGCAGCGCCTGCACAAGCTGCTGAGCGACCACGGCTACACGGGCGTGGTCGGGACGAACACGTCCCAGGGCTACACGCGCTACCTGCGACCGGGCGAGGTGGTCACCGACGAGACCGTGATCGAGTCCATCTCCGAGGAGAAGGCCACCGCGCTGGGCATCGGCTACTTCATCGTCACCCGCACCACCTTCCTCGATCAGGATGGTGAGGAAGTGGGCTTGACCTTCCGCTGCCTCAAGTACATCCCCGCCCAGCAGCCCCAGGCCCCGGCGGAGGAGGGCGGGGCGCCCGCCGCGCCGGGGCGCATCCGCCCGCCCATGGGTCACGACAACTCCTGGTGGTGGAACCTGGTGGCCGATGGGAAGTTCCCGATCCAGAAGTGCAACGACTGCGGCGCCCTGCATCATCCCCCGCGTCCCATGTGCGGTGCGTGCCGCTCCATGGACCACGGCTGGATCGAGGCATCCGGACGCAGCACGCTCTACAGCTTCACGGTGATCCGCCATCCTCAGTTCCCCGGCTACGACTTCCCCATCGTGGCGGCCGTGGTGGACCTGGAGGAGGGCGTGCGCATCGTCTCCAACGTGGTCGGCTGCGATCCGGCGGACGTCCACATCGGCATGGCCCTCGAAGGCTTCATCCACGAGGACGAGGACGGCTTCAAGCTGCCGCTCTTCCGTCCGGCGCAGTAGGGCTGAACAAGCATGGACTTCCACTTCAGCGAAGAGCAGAACGCGATCCGCGAGCTGGCGCGCGAGATCCTGGAGCGCGAAGCGACGCCCGAGCGCATCAAGGGGGCCGAGGCGTCGGCCGGCTGGACCGACCAGGCCCTGTGGAAGACCCTGGCCGAGGCCAACCTGCTGGGCGTGGCGATTCCCGAGGCCCACGGCGGCATGGGCTTCGGCTTCACCGAGCTGTGCCTGCTGCTCGAGGAGGTGGGCCGGGCCACGGCGCCGCTGCCGGCGCTGGCCACCCTGACCGCGGCCCTGCCCCTGGCCGAGTTCGGCAGCGAGGCCCAGCAGGCCGCCTGGCTGCCCAAGGTGGCCGCCGGCGAGGCGATCCTCACGGCCGCGCTCGAGGACGCCGAGTCCGGGGACGCGGCCGCGCCCGCTACCCGCGCCAGCGCCGAGGGCGACGGCTTCGTACTCGATGGGCAGCGCCGGCGCGTGGCCTTCGCGGCCAGCGCCGCAGCCGTGCTGGTTCCGGCGACCGCGGACGACGGCACCGCGATCTTCCTGGTCGATCCCCACTCCGACGGCGTCCGTCTGGAGCCGCGCGTTACGTCCACGGGCGAGCCGCTCTTTGAGATGACCCTGGCCGGCGTGCGCGTGCCGGCGGAGGCTCGCCTGGGAGGCTCCGACACCGACGGTGCAGCGGCTGTGCGCTGGCTGGAGGAGCGCACGCTGGTGGCGCTGGCCGCGCTGCAGGTGGGCGTCGCGGCGCGGGCGCTGGAGATCACGGCCGACTACGCGCGCGAGCGCGAGCAGTTCGGCGTGCCCATCGGATCGTTCCAGGCCGTGCAGCACCGCTGCGCCGACGCCTTCATCGACGTGGAGGCCCTGCGCTGGACGCTGTGGCGCGCGGCCTGGCGTCTGGCCGAGGGGCTGCCGGCCTCTCGGGAAGCCTGGGTGGCCAAGTTCTGGGCCGCCGACGCCGGTGCGCGCGTTGCCGCGGCCACGATTCATCTCCACGGCGGACTCGGCTCCGACGTGGACTACCCGATCCACCGTCACTTCCTCTGGTCCAAGGCCCTGGAGCTCTGTCTGGGCGGCGCGGGGCCCCAGCTCGCGCGCCTGGGCCGCGACATGGCTCGGACCGGACCGCTGCTCCAGGAGTCCGCATGAGCGCTTCCCTCCGCTTCCAGGACGTCTCCGTCGGCGACGAGCTGCCTCCGTTGGACGTGCCGATCACTCCGGCGCTCATCATCGGGGGCGCGATCGCGTCGAACGACTTCACGCCGGTGCATCACGACAAGGAAGCGGCGCGCAGTCAGGGGCTCTCGGACATCATCATGAACATCCTCACGACCAACGGGTACGTGGGGCGCTACGTGACCGACTGGGCCGGGCCGGATGCCCAGTTGCGCGAGCTCGAGGTGAAGCTGGGTGCGCCCAACATGCCCGGCGACACCATGAAGATGACCGGTACGGTGGTGGCGGCCGGCGACGGTGTCGTCGAGATCCAGATCATCGGCAAGAACTCCTGGGGAAACCACGTCGACGGCACGGTCAAGCTGGCCCTGCCGGCGGGGGCATAAAGAGCATGCCGACCACGTTGCGAGACGAAGCCGCGATCGTCGGGATCGGGCAGACCGCCTACACCAAGAACTCCGGGGTGTCGGAGCTGGCCCTGGCGGTGGAGTGCGTGTCCAAGGCCATCGACGACGCGGGCCTCGAGCCGTCGCAGATCGACGGCTACACCAGCTTCACCCTGGACACCAACGACGAGGTGGACATCGCCCGCGCCGTCGGGAGCGGCGAAGCCACCTTCTTCAGCCGCATCGGCTACGGCGGTGGCGCGGCCATCGGCGTGATCCACCAGGCGGCGATGGCCCTGGCCACCGGCCAGGCCAAGTACGTGGTCTGCTTCCGGGCCCTCAACGGGCGCTCCGGCCAGCGCTACAGCCAGGGCGTGTCGGGCAACATCGTCACCAGCGATCTGGTCCACTGGAGCTGGTACATGCCCTGGGGGCTGATGACGCCGGCCTCCTGGGTGGCCATGTTCACCCAGCGCTACATGCACGACACCGGCTGCAAGGCCGAGGATCTGGCCGAGGTGGCCATCGCCACCCGGAACCACGCGGTGAACAATCCGGCCGCCTTCTTCCACGAGCGCCCGCTCTCGCTGGACGACTACATGAAGGCCCGCTGGATCGCGGAGCCTCTGCGGCTCTACGACTGCTGCCAGGAGACCGACGGCGGCTGCGCCGTGGTGCTGACCACGCCGGAGCGGGCTCGGGACTGCGCCCAGCCCGCGGCGCTGGTGCGCGGCGTGGCTCAGGCGTTCGGCGCCGACCAGGAGCAGATGACCAGCTTCTACAACCGCGATATCTCGCGCCTGCCCGAGATGGAGCTCGTGGCGAAGAACCTGTGGGAGACGGCGGGCCTGGGGCCCCAGGACATCGACGCCGCGATCTTCTACGACGCTTTCACGTCGATCGTGTTGTTCCAGTTGGAGGCTTTCGGCTTCTGCGGGTTCGGCGAAGCCAAGGATTTCGTCAAGGACGGCGCGCTGGCGGCCGAGGGCGGGCGGCTCCCCACCAATACCCACGGTGGCCAGCTCTCCGAGGCCTACATCCACGGAGTGAACGGGATCGCGGAGGGCACGCGGCTGATTCGCGGCACTTCCACGAACCAGCCGGAGAAGAACGACCACGTCCTGGTCACGTCCGGAGTCGGCGTGCCCACCGCGGGCATGGTGCTCGGCAAGCTCGGCTAGAGCTGGACCAGGACGGACTCGAGGAGACGACGAACATGAGTGATGCGGTCATCGTCGAGGCGCTTCGCACGCCCATCGCGCGCGGCAAGCTGGGCAAGGGCGACCTCTCGGGCTTCCACGCGGCCCACCTGCTGGGCCGGGTCCAGATGGGACTGGTGGAGCGGGCCGGGATCGACCCCGCGGACGTGGACCAGATCTTCGGCGGCTGCGTGACCCAGGCCGGCGAGCAGTCCAACAACATCGCGCGTCATGCCTGGCTCTCGGTCAGTGACCAGAGCTACTCGACGGCGGGCACCACGGTGGACGTGCAGTGCGGGTCGGGCCAGCAGGCCAACAACATCGTCAATGCCCTGGTGAAGGGCGGCAGCATCGACGTGGGCATCGCCTGCGGCGTGGAGCTGATGAG
>JAFDET010000079.1 GCA_019310195.1 Deltaproteobacteria bacterium | reverse complement strand
GGTGGCGGCTGCCCATGACGCCGGTCAACTCCTCCGATCAGGAGTGCGTCGGGTAGCGGTCCAGCTCTTCTCGAAGGGCATCCCAGCGCGCTGCGAGCGCCTGCTCGGACATGGGGTAGAGCATGTGCTCTTCCTTCTGGTTGTGCTGCTGGATCAAGAGCAGGAGCGTGTCGCCCAGATCGAGAAGCTCCTGTGCCTCGCCCCGCTCGAGTGCCGCGGCCATCTGGTCCAGGAGCCCGCGCATCTGCGTGTGTTCGGAGCGCATCACGAACGTGGGGCCGGCATCGGTCATGCCGGTGGTCTGCTCGAAGGCCGGGAACAGGATCTCCTCCTCCTGCGCGAAATGCCGGCGCAGCGAGGCCTCGAAGCGCCGCCACGCACGTGCTGTATCCTCGGCCTTCCCTGCGTCGGCGGCGGCTTCCACGTCGGCCCACTGCGCGTCACAGCTGCGGTGGCCGAAGGTGAAGTAGTCGGTCAGGCTGGGGGCTTCGTCCGACATGGGGACCTCCAAGAATGGCCGGCAGCATATCGCGGAGAGCCAGGGATCGCCGGGCGATCACTGTCCTGGATCTCGCTGCGGGATGCGATTCTCCGAGCGGCGCCCGAGAACCGCTGCTCGAAGCGCTCGGGGACATGCCGCCGGACGGCGTGCTGGAGGTCCGCTTCGGCTTCGATCCGAGCGTGCTGATCGCGACGCTGGCCGAGCGGGGCTTCTGCGCCGAGGTGGGGGTTCGAGGCGGGGCCCACTGGGTGCTCAGCGTCCGGGCGCGTGGCGCGCCGGAGATCCTGGACCTGCGCGGTCTGGAGGCGCCGGAGCCCCTGGAACGGATTCTGGAAGCGAGCGCTGCGCTGGCGCCCGGCGCCGCCTTGCTGGCCCGGACACCGCGTCTGCCGCGCATGCTCCTGCCCCAGCTCGAGCGGCGTGCGCTGGCCTGGGAGGCGATCGAGGAGCCCGATGGCAGCGGGCTGGTCTGGGTGCAGAGGCCCCACTGAGGATGCGTACCGACGGTCTTCGTCTCCAGGATGCGCCGCCGCTCGCGATCCCGCTCTCCTTCTTCCTGACGGCGCCGCTGGCCGCCATGATCGCCGGCGCCGTCCTGGTCGCAAGCGGCGCCGCGGCCGTCACCACAACCTGGGCGCCGGTGACGCTGGGCCTTACGCATCTGGGCACCCTCGGCTTCCTCAGCATGGTGATGATGGGCGCGCTCTATCAGATGCTGGCAGTGGTTGCCGGCAGCCCGGTGCCGTGGCAGCGCTTGGCCCACGCGGTTCACGCCCTTTTCGTGACCGGGGCAGCGGCGCTCACCTGGGGCATTTCCCAGGGTGTGACGCAAGCGGTGTTCGTCGCCATCGCGGCGCTCGGGCTGGCCTTCCTGCTCTTCGTCCTGCCGGTGGCCACGGCGCTGCTGCGCGCGCCCACACGGGACGACACCGTGATCGGAATCGGGGCCGCGCTGCTGTGCCTGCTGCTGACGGCGGCCGCCGGAACGTGGATGGCTCACGGGCACGGCGGTATGCGCTTCCCGGGACCACGAGACCTGTGGATCCGCGTCCACTTGTGCGTGGCGCTGTTGGGATGGGTCGGGGGGCTGATCATCGCCGTCTCCTGGCAGGTGCTGCCCATGTTCTACCTGGCGCGCGAGGTCCCGCGCCCGGCGAAGCGAATCGTGCAGCTGCTCACGACCGGCGGAGCGCTGCTTCCCGTCGTGGTGCTCGGAGTGGACGCGTTCGGCCTCGTCGACGACGCGCGGCGCCCTCTTGTGGGTGCGGCCGCAGTGGCCGCGGTCCCGGCAGTTCTCTCGGTGTGGTTCCTCCATCCCGCCGCGAGCGCCTGGAGCCTGCGCGGGCGGCGCCGCAAGCGCTCGGACGCGAGCCTGTGGTTCTGGCGCACGGGCCTGCTGATGGCGCCGCTTACGGGGGTTGCGGCCGTTGCGGCCTACCTGTTGCCGGGAGAGCGCTGGGGCCTGCTCTTCGGCTGGCTGGCGATCTGGGGTTGGGCGGGGACGATCGTGCACGGCATGCTCACGCGTATCGTTCCCTTCCTGGTATGGCTGCACCGCTTCGCGCCGGTGGTGGGCGAAGTGCCGGTGCCTTCGGTGCGCGCGCTGCTCCCCGACGACCGAGCGCGCGTCGGGCTCGTGCTTCACGCGGGCTCGGTGCTCCTGGGCGCAGGCGGAATCCTCAGCGGGTCGGACCTGCTGGTTCGCGCCGCCGGCCTGGCGCTCCTCGCCACGGCGGGCTGGCTGCTGGGATCGCTGCTCGGCGTGGCGCGTCGGCGACCCTAGAGCCCATCTCATGAACCCTCCCGTCGCGAGAGGCGGATCCCCGGCCCGCTGGCTGCGTTGCGCTCCCTGCGCCGCAGCTACGGCTATGGCTCGGCCGCGCGCCTTGCCAGCGGACGGAAGCTCCACCTCTCGCTCGGTCCGGGTCCATGAGACGGGCTCTAGTCGGACGTGCGGCCGACCGCGGCCATGCACTCGATCTCGAGGCGGGCGTTCAGGGCCAGGCCGCTTGCGGCCAGGGCGCTGCGCGCCGGTGGGTTCTCGGGGAAGAAGGTCACGTAGACCTCGTTCATGGCGGGCCACTCCGCCATGTCGGCCAGGAAGACCGTGCACTTCACCACGCGATCCAGGCTCGACCCGTGGCGCTCCAGGATCGCCTGGACGTTCTCCAGGGCCTGGCGCGTCTCGGGGCCGATGCCACCGGGCACCAGGTCGAGGCTCCCGGGCCGGTTGCCGATCTGCCCGGACAAGATGAGCAGGTCGCCGCTGCGAACCGCCTCGGAGAAGGGCAGATCCGCCATGGCGGGATCCGGGGAGCGGAAGAACTCCGGTCGCTCCGAGTTCGGAGCGCTGCCTCGGGCGCACGCCAGCGCGAGGACGAGGAGCAGGCACGCGCCCGGTCCGGCTGCGCTGCGGCGCCTCATACGCCGACCGCCGGGCGGCGCCGCGCGCGGACGGCGACGATCCGAACCCCGAGGGCGGCGAGCGTCAGCAGCGCCATCAGTCCCGAGACCGGCTGGGTCAGGGCCGCGCCCGCCCACGTGTAGAGGAACACGATCGGTGGCCACCATGGCGGCGATGAAGGCCACCGTCAGCAAGCCGAAGGCCAGGCCGATGGGCTCCGGTTCGAATTCGGGTCGCCGCACGAAGGCGATCACCACGCTCAGGTGCCAGGCGTGCGCGACGCCGAAGGAGACGCCCAGGTAGCGGCGGTTGCTCAGCAGGTAACGTGTCAGCGGTCTCGGCCAGAGCTGCCACAGGGACGAGGCGGAGAAGGCCAACAGGAACAGGCTGCCGGACAGGCGGGCGGTCCAGCGCATGGCGGCGCTCAGACCCTCGCGGTCTCCACCGGCGCCCGCGTACGCCACGAAGGTGAGGATGCCGGCCGCGAGGGCGGTCCATCCAACCAGGCTCCAGCCGCGCAGGGTCGTCCGACTCATGCCGGCACGGTACCCGAGGTGGAGCCGCGCAGGCGAGTGCTCCGCAGTCGTCGGCTTCGAAGGCGCGGGCCCCTTGGGCGGGGCTGGGCCGGGCTCGCGACCGAGCCTGGAGCCTATGCCTCGTCTACGCCGCTTTCGCCCTCGGAGCGCGCGATGATGGCGGCGCCGCACGAGTCGCTGAAGACGTTCACCGAGGTTCGGAACATGTCGAGCGGGCGGTCGATCGCCAGCATCGCTCCGACGATGGCGTCGACCTCGGGCCCTCGGAGATTGACCGACTCGAGGACCAGGAAGATCACCACCAGTCCGGCCGACGGTACGGCCGCCGCGCCGATCGATGCCAGCAGGGCCGTGACGACGACCACCATCTGCTGCGTGGTCGAGAGGTCCGCGCCCAGGACCTGGGCGATGAAGAGCACGCCGGCGCACTCGTAGAGCGCGGTTCCGTCCATGTTGACGGTGGCGCCCAGGGGGAGCACGAAGGACGACGTGCGGTTGGAGACGCCGACCTTCTCCTCCACGGTACGCAGGGTGACGGGGAGCGTGGCGGCCGACGAGGCGGTCGAGAAGGCCATGGTCAACGGCTCGACCATGTTCCGGAAGTGCACATGGGGGCGGATTCGCCCCAGCAGGAGCAGCAGCAGCGGCAGGCTCACGAAGAGATGGATCGAGAGGCTGGCCGCGATGGTGAGCATGTAGAGCGCGAGCGCCCGAAACGCCTCCAGCCCCGCCGTCCCCGTCACCCGCGCGATCAAGGCGAAGACGCCGATGGGCGCAAAGCGGATGATGCCGCCGGTCAGCCGCATCATGGCCTGGAACGCACTGTCGAAGAGCCGCGTCAGCGTCTCCCGCGGCTGCGCGGGGAGACCGGCGATGGCCACTCCGAAGAGCACGGAGAATACGATCAGGGCGAGCATGTCGCCGTTCGCGGCCGCCGCGACTACGTTGACCGGCACCATATCCAGCAGGAGGTCGACGGCGGAGTCCGGGGTGCTGAGCTCGGGCAGAGCCGCGCCCTGGGTGCCGGTGATCTGCGCGCCGACTCCGGGCTTGATCCAGTTGACCATCACCAGGCCCACACCGATCGCCAGGGCGCTGGAGAGCACGTAGTAGCCCAGGGTCTTGGAGAACAGCCGGCCCAGGCTGCGCGCGCCGCCCAGCGACGCGACGCCGCTGACGATCGAGGTCAGCACCAGCGGCACGATGATCATCTTCAGGAAGCGGACGAACAGCGTCCCGATCCACCCGACCCGATCGGCGAAGGATTCACCGCCGATCGCACCGGCGGCGGCGCCGAGGGCCATCGCCACGAAAATCTGCCAGTGGAGGCGTCGGTACCAGGGTCCCTGTGCGGGCTCGGACACGCGGCGACCCTACCCGAAGGTGCGCATGGTGCAAAGGGGGTCGAGCGGGTAGGGTGGCTGCGTGGAGGGGCACTCGCAGGCAGGCCTTGTCTTTGCGCTGGCGCTGGGCGCGGGCATGGTTGCGCAGCTGCTCGCACGCCACGCCCGCGTCCCGAGCATCGTGTTCATGCTGGGTGCCGGGGTCCTGCTGGGGCCCGACGGACTGGGGCTGGTGCGGCCCCGCGAGCTGGGCGACGGGCTGATGGCGATCGTCCAGCTCGCCGTCGCCGTGATCCTGTTCGAGGGCGGCCTCAACCTGGAGCTGGATCGACTGCGCCGCGCTGGACGGGCGATTCAGCTCCTGGTGACGCTGGGCGCCTTGATCACCGCGTGCGGCGCGGGCCTGGCCGCATTCTGGATCATGGAGTGGCCGTGGCGGCAAGCTCTGCTCTTCGGAACGCTGGTGATCGTCACCGGGCCAACGGTGATCCGGCCGATCCTGCGCAACGTCCCGCTGCGAGGCCGTCTGGCAACGCTGCTCGAAGCCGAGGGCGTGCTGATCGACCCGGTGGGCGCCATCGTGGCGGCCGTGGCCCTGGAGGTGGTGCTGGTGCCGGCGGCGCTGGACGTGGGCTTCGGCGCGCCGGCGCTGCTCGCGCGCCTGCTCTTCGGCACGGTCGCGGGCATGGCCGGCGGTTGGGTCCTGGGCCAGCTCTTGCGCCGGCCGGAGATCGTTCCGGAGGGCCTCGAGAACCTCGTGGCCCTGGGCGGTGCGCTGGTGCTCTACACCGGGAGCAACGCCTACCTGTCTGAGAGCGGGATCCTGGCGGTGACGGTCGCCGGCGTCGTTGTCGGCAACCTGGGGACGCACGCAGCGGGCGAGCTGCGCGAGTTCGAGGAGCGCCTGACGTTGGCTCTGCTCGGTGTGCTCTTCGTGCTCCTGGCCGCGGACGTGCGCATGGCCGACGTGGCCGGCCTGGGAGTGGCCGGCGCGGCGACGGTGGTTGCGCTGATGTTGCTGGTGCGCCCCCTCAACGTGCTGGTCTGTACCTGGCGTTCGGGACTCGACGTGCGGGAGAAGCTCTTCCTGGCCTGGATCGGGCCGCGCGGAATCGTGGCGGCCGCGGTGGCCTCCCTGGCGGCGGTGCTGATGGAAGCGGGAAAGCTCGAGGGCGGCGTCGAGCTGCGGGCCCTGGTCTTCCTGACCATCGCCATCACCGTGGTGGTGCAAGGCGGCTCGGCGCCGCTGGTCGCGCGGCTCCTGGACGTGCGCGCGCCGGCGCGCAGCAACGTGGCGATCCTGGGTGCCGAGGACCTGGCGCTGGCCCTGGGCGAGGAGCTGCGGCCCGAGAACGGCGACGTGGTCTTCGTGGATGCGAACTCGGGCCACTGCGCCACCGCCGAAGAGCGCGGCTTCGTGGCCGTGTTCGGCAACGCGTTGGACGAGCGGGTGCTGGCTCGCGCACGCCTGGAGCGCTGCCGGGCCGCCATCGGCCTCACGGCCAACGACGAGGTCAACAGCCTCTTTGCCCGAGAGGCCCGCGAGGACTTCAGCGTTTCGGACACCTACGTCGCCCTGGCGCGCGGCGAGCGGGGGGTGACTCCGCGCATCCTCGAGAAGCAGGGGAGTCGTCTGCTGTTCGACGGGCCGAAGGATGTGGAACGCTGGAACGTGCGCTTCCGCCACGCCATGGCCGAGGTGCGCCGCTTCTGCTTCCGCGCAGTGGAGGAAGAGCCGGACGACAGCGGGGAGCTCGCCGCGTCGAGCGACGCCGACCCGTTCCTGTTCCTGGCGCTGGAGCGGAGCGGCGGTCGCGAACCGATGTACGCCGCCTATGCACCGAAGGAGGGCGATGTGGCCCGGGTGGCGATCTACCGTACCGAGCAGGACGATGCGCTGGCGAGCCTGGCCCGGCTGGGCTGGGTGCCGGCCGCGGATCCGCCGGAAGAGGGCGCCTAGTCTTCGTCCTCCGTTGCGCGAAACACGCTGCTCTCCGGGTGGAAGGCGATCCACGCGAACCAGTAGCCCTCGATCACCTCGATGGCGTCCGGCGCCTCCACTTCGAATACCTGGGCCTCGGGGTCGTAGGCCACGCGCACGCGATGGCCGGAGAACTCCTCGCGGGTGGCTCCGCCGGCCTGGGCCAGCTCCGAGGCGGGGTAGGCGCGCGCGGCACCGCCGGCGATCCGAAGTCCCAGGGTGGGCATCTTGGGGTGGTAGCGGCGATCGAGCCGGGTGGGCGGGAAGAAGCGCTCGACCAGGTCTTCGCTGACGGAGTAGTCGCCGTAGGGCGAGTCCCCGTAGCGACGCTGGTGACCCGTCTCCGGCGACAGGACGGTGGTGTCGGGATGGCGGCGGCGCCAGGCGCCCCACGGCTCGATACGGGCGCGCAGCATCTTGAGTCGCCGGCCGCGGCTGGGGCCGGTCACGGCCTCGGCGGAGATCTGCGACCACAGGCTCTCCGTCTCGCGGTCGTACATCAGCAGATCGGACTGGTAGAGCAGGCCCGATACACCGAAGCGGTGCGGCTTCCCTTCGAGACGGCGATCGAAGACGATGCCGGTGCCGCACAGCGGGCAGTAGGAGACCAGGATCGGCTGCTTGCCGAGGACGTCGTTGACCAGCTCGTGCCAGACCAGGATCGCGTAGGGGTACGCGCGGCTCTCGCCTTCCAGCTGGACGCCGATCACCGGCTCGTCGTCGTCCCAGGGCGCGTCGGCCGCCGGAATCAACGCCGGCCCTTCCAGGGCGGGAATGCCGTCGCGGGGCGGGCCGCCCTTGTGGATCTCGCCGCTGGGGATGCTCGACGGCTCCAGGGCGAAGCCGTTGAGGCTGGGCGCCTCGGCGGCGGGCGCGGCGGCGCCGGGCACCGCGAGCGCTGCCGCGAGGACGATGAGGAAACCGGCTCGCAGGCGCATGGCATCCTAGACTACGCCAGATTCGGTGCGGGGGTTACGTGGACGGATTTCTCGGAGTGGCGCTTCGCGGGCCCGTGGTCCGGCGTGCCCTCGGCTTCGCGCTGGTGGTGGGGGCCGTGCTCGTCGGCATCAACTACGGAGACGCCTTGCTGGGACAGCGCGCGTTGGGCGCTTCGGACTGGCTCAAGATGGGCCTCACGGTCTGCGTACCCTACGTCGTATCGACGCTCTCCAGCGTGGCTGCGATTCGCGATCAGGAGCGCGCGCAATGAGCGAGGGAACGCGACGCGAGGGCTGGCCCAAGGATCTTCCCGCGTACCTGGACTGGGAGCCCGGCGACTATGCGGACGGGCTCTCCACGTCGTGGATGACCGTGCACCCGGAGCACATCGCCGGCAACGAATACCTGCACGCGACGTGTCTGGTGGGTCTGGCGGATCTCACCTGCGCCGGCGGCAGCTTCGCGACGATCCCGGAGGGCGCCAGCTTCACCACCATCGAGCTGAAGGTGAACCTGCTGCGAACCGTACGCGAGGGGCGGGTGCGCTGCGACGCGCGCCTGGAGCACGGCGGCCGCACCACCCAGGTCTGGGACGCCCGCGTGGTGCACGAGGAGAGCGGCAAGGTGCTGGCGCTCTTCCGCTGCACCCAGCTCATCCTCCACCCTAACACTGAATAGGCAACTACTCGTCTATGTAGGGGTTTTCGCCGCCTTCCACGAGCAGCTTCTTGAGCACCTTGCCGGTGGCGTTGCGGGGCAGGGGTTCGTCGCGCAGCTCCCAGTGGGCCGGCACCTTGTAGTAGGCCAGCTTCTCGGCCACGAAGCGCGACAGCGCTTCGGGTGTCGGCCGAGCGTCGCCGCGGGGTACGACCACGGCCTTCACCTCCTGGCCCAGCTCCGGGTGGTCCACGCCCAGCACCGCGGCCTCGGCCACGTCCGGGTGCGCTTCCAGTCGCATCTCCACCTCGGTGGGATAGACGTTCTCGCTGCCGCGCAGGATCAGGTCGCGGGCGCGCGAGTTGATGTAGAGGTAGCCCTGGTCCAGGCGGCCCACGTCGCCGGTGCGCAGCCAGCGATTCGGGGCGAGGATTCCTTCCGTGGCTTCGGGCCGGCGCCAGTAACCCAGCATGACCAGAGGGCCGTGGATGCAGATCTCCCCCTCCTGACCTTCGGGAACCGGGTGATCCTCCTCGTCGCGGATCTCCACCTGGATGGTGGGAAGCGCACGACCGACGGAGTCGGGGCGCTTCTCCAGCTCTTCGCCGAAGTTGATGGTGGCCATGCCGGTGGCCTCGGTCATGCCGTAACCCAACCCCAGCGAGGCGCGGGCGTTGGGAAAGACCCGGCGCATCTGCTCCTGCATCTCGTGGGAGACCGGCGCGCCGCCCGAGCCGAGCTGCCGGATGCTCGACAGGTCGTACCGGGATACGTCGGGATGGTTCATCACCCGCAGGGCGACGGTTCCCATGGGCCCCCAGCTGGTGACCTTCTCGTCCTCGATCAGCTTCATGGTCTTGACCGGGTCGAAGCGGCCCTCCATGTAGACGGTCTTCACCCCGCTGGCCAGGAGCGTCACGGCTCCGGTGTAGAGGCCCGACAGATGGAAGAGCGGCGATGTGATCAACGTGCAGTTGCCGAGCGGCGCCGCGGGCGCACTCTCGGGCTTCGGCCGTGACAGCGCGATCTTCATCAGGCGCAGGCCGTGCCAGGTCTGCACGCGGTTCAACGCGATGATGTTGCGGTGGGTGTTGATGGCGCCCTTGGGGCGCCCCGTGGTTCCGCTGGTGTAGAGGATGCAGGCCGGGTCGTCCTCGTCGATGTGCACGTCGGGCAGATCGCAGCCCGGCGCGTGCTCCTCCAGGGCGGCGAAGTCGCTCTCCATCTCGACGACGGGAATGGAAATGGGGTCGTCTCCCATTCGCGCCAGGCGCTTGCGGTCGCCGATCAGCAGCGTCGGCTCGCTGTCCTGCAGCGCGAAGCGGATCTCATCGGCCACCCACCAGCCGTTCATGCCCACCGGGATCGCTCCCAGGCTGACGGCGGCCCACCAGGCCATGACCCACTCCGGGCGATTCGCCGCCAGGATGGCGACCCGGTCGCCCTTGCCCACGCCGAATCGTTCCGACAGGCCGCGCGCCGTCGAGGCGACTCGCGCGTGGTGCTCGGCGAAGCGAACGCGCCGTCCCTCGTAGACCATGTACTCCGCGTCGCCGAAGCCCCGTGAGTTCTCGAGGATCTGGCGCAGGTGAGGAGGCCGCTCGGCAAAGACCCGGCAGGTGGCGCCCAGGACCTTCTCCTCGGCGATGACGAAGGGGCCGGCCGTGTCCTGAAGCTCGGCCTCCACCTGATTGTGCAGTGCGATGTCGCTCTCGGAAATCATCGGGGGCTCCGTTCAGGCAACCAGGTCGCCCATCTTGCGCAGGGTCTCCACTACGTCGTCGGGCAGCACCGGGGGATCCACGCCCTGGGCGCGGCAGCCCAGGATGATCTCACAGGAACGCTCGATGATCTCGGCCATGTCCGCCGCGCGTCGCAGGCTGCGTCCCGCCACCAGTAG
The DNA here is from genome assembly GCA_019310195.1 of Deltaproteobacteria bacterium. GTDB lineage: Bacteria > Myxococcota_A > UBA9160 > UBA9160 > JAFDET01 > JAFDET01. The sequence goes on along the minus strand of JAFDET010000079.1, from coordinate 4,468 downwards.
GCCGTGGTTCTGCATCAGCACCGCCCAGCCCATTTTCATGGCCTCCGCCACGGCTTCGGCCAGCGCGGCCGTGCCGGGCATCACGAATGGGATGCGCGGCAGGTCGGCGAAGAAGGCCGCCTCGGTGGAGATGGGCAGGAAGGGAAGCCCGGCGTTGGCCAGGATGGTGGCGTTGGGTGCGTGGGCGTGGATCACCGCGCCGGCCTCGGGACGCACGCGGTAGACCGCGCAGTGCATGAGCCGTTCGCTGGAGGCCGAGCGTGCCCCGGCGTCCAGGCTGCGCCCATCCAGGTCGATGCGCACCAGCGCGTCGGGGTGCAGATCGCCCTTGAAGAGCTGGCTGGGCGTGATCCAGAGCTGGTCGCCGTCGGAGACGCGAACGCTGACGTTGCCGCCCGTGGCCGTGATGAGCTGCTGGGCGTAGAGCTCGCCGACAACCTGGACGACCTCGGCACGGACGTCGTCCGCCTCGCCGCCCGGCGCGTCGGGCGGCGCGATGGCCAGGCTGGTGAGATCTCCCGGGTCGCCGGCCGTACTTCGTGCCTCGCGGTAGAGGTGCGAGAGATCCGCCTGGAACTCCTGCAGGCACATCGCCTTGGCGGTATCGCCCGAGAACGAGAGCCGTCCCTCCATGGCCGCCTGCATGCCATTCACGCGCCCGGTGAACATGCCGTCGAGCACGTCGGCCGCCAGCCGCAGCTCGACCTCCGGTTCGGCGTCCGGATTGCCCAGGGCCGCGTGCACCTCGCCGTCGCGGAGCCGGAACCAGAACGCGTCGCCCAGGTCAGTGAGGATGAAGTGCAGGGTCACATCGCGATCCGGGGCAAAGCGGTCCAGGGCCCCGCTGCCGGCGATGCCCGCGACGAACGCGGCCAGCACGCTGCGCATGGCGTCGGCGACGGCGCCTGTGGCGGGCGGCGCCGCTTTCGGCGGCGCAGCCGGCGCGCTCGCCGGCGGCTTCTGCTTCTGCAGGTCGCTGACCGCCGGACCGGGCTTGCGCGCCAGCCGTTCCAACTCTGCGGGGTCGGCAGCCGGCCGCGGCTGGGACCAGTCGAAGGCGTCGAACGCAGCGGAGTTCAGCAGGTGATGGGGGCGCTCACCACGCACCAGCCGTTGCAGCTCCGCAACGATGATTGCGCCCTGGTGTGCGGCCACGTCCAGCGTGTTGCCGCCCACGTGGGGCGTGGCGATGACGTTGTCCAGCGCCAGCAGCGGGTCGTCGGAGGCCGGGGGCTCCACGCAGAAGACGTCCAGTGCCGCTCCCGCCAGCCGTTCTTCGCGCAGCGCCGCCAGCAGCGCTGCCTCGTCCACCAGCGCGGCGCGCGCGGTATTCACCAGGCAGGCGTCGGGCTTCATGCGCGCCAGGGCTCCCGCATCGAGCATGCCGTGGGTCGCGTCGGTTACCGGAGCGTGGAGGCTCACGAAGTCGCTGCGCTCGAGAAGCTCCTCGAAGGAGGCGGGCTCGGCGCCGGCCAGGATCACATCCTCGGGCGCCAGGTGGGGGTCGAAGACCAGCACCCGGGCGCCGAAGCCCGCCAGCCGCTTCGCCACGCCACGGCCCACGGCGCCCAGACCCACCAGACCGACCGTCTTGCGCCACAGCTCGCGGCCGCGCAGCGCGCCGAAGGCCTGGCCCATGCGCCCCATGTCGCCGGCCTGTCCGCCGGGCTCGCGCAGGAAGGCATTGGCTGCGGCGAGCTTGCGGGACAGCATCAGCAGGAAGGCCAGGGTCAGGTCCGCCACCGCGTCGGCGTTGCGGCCGGGGGCGTGGAGCACCGGGATGCCGAGCAGGGTGGCCGCCTCCACGTCCACGTTGACGGCGTCGCTGCGGCAGCTGGCCACGGCGCGCAGCTCCGGCAGGCGGGCCATGCTGGACGCGTCGATCACGTCCACCTCGGTCACCAGCACCTGCACGCCGGACAGCGCGTCGACCAGGGCGTCGCCGCTGAGCAGGCGCAGCTTCTCGCGGAAGGGCGCGTACTCCACGCTTCCGATTTCAGCGAGTGCGCCCAAGGACGCTTCGTCCAGGTCCGCGGTCACCAGGATCGTGGGCTGCGCCTGGGTCTGCGCGACGGCCGGCCCATCGCCGGCCCCGAGGACCGCGGGCAGGGCATGGCCACGCATCAGGTCGTCGGCGGGGGCGCGTTTCTCGTGGAGCTCCGTCCAGCGCGCGAAGAGCTCGGTGTACTGCGTGTTTCGTTCCGCGTTCGGCTCGAAGACCCGATGCGCGGGAGCCAGCGCCTCTGCCCCCTGGCTCACGTCAGCGAACACGCCGGCGCCGGCCCCGGCGCAGATGGCGGCGCCCAGGGCCGTCGCCTCGGTGTGGGGCGCGCGGCGCAGGGCGCGGCCGCTGACGTCGGCCAGGAGCTGAGCGAAGAAGTCGCTTTGCGCGAGTCCCCCGCCCAGATGGACCGTGTCGGGATCGCCCCCGGTCACCGCCAGCACCTGCTCCAGGTTGGCGTACAGCGAGAAGGCGCTGCCCTCGACTACCGAACGCAGCAGGTGGTGGCGCGCGTCGTCTGCCGCGGCCGCGACCAGATGCGAGAAGGAGAGGCTCGCGACGGGCAAGGACAGATTGCGCGCGTCGAAGAGCTGGGTTCCCAACGTGGAGAGCATGCCCCGAGCGCCGGGCTCCGAGCGCGAGGCCTCGGCCAGGAGCCGCGCGGCGGGTACCGGCGCATCCGGGAAGAGCAGGTGGGCCAGCCAGTCGATGGACTCGCCCACGGAGCCCGCGTTGCTTTCGGCCACCCAGCGCCCCGCGGCCACGTGAGCGCCGCTCCAGAGCCGGCCTTCGGGATCGATTACGGGCTCGGCCGTCACGACCTGCACCGGAGCCGAGGTGCCGGCCACGATGCCGGCTGCCCCGGCTCGAACGGCACCGCTTCCCAGCAGGCCGCACTGGGTGTCGCCGCCGCCCAGGGAGACCGGGGTTCCGGCGCGCAGGCCCAGCGCTTCGGCGGCCTCGGGGCGTAGCCCTCCCAGGCGCGAGCCCGGCGCGCCCAACGCCGGGAAGAGCGACGCGGGAAGCGCCAGCCGCTCGAGCCACGCGTCGGACCAGGTTCCGGCCCGCAGATCGAAGAGTCCGCTGCCGGCGGCCTGGGTGGGCTCGGCCGCGATCTCGCCGCAGAGCTCCAGCGCCGCCCAGTCCGAGAGCGCCAGGTAGCGGTGCGCGCGCGCCCAGACGTCGCCGCCCTGGTTCTTCAGCCAGAGGAGTCGCGCGCACGGCAAGATGGGCACCGGCCAGTGTCCGGACAGCGCGTGCAACGCAGCGCCGTGTTGGGCCGCCAGGGTCAGGCCTTCGCCGGCCGCACGGGCGTCGCGGTTGGGCCCGCCGTAGATCGGACGTCCGTCCGCGTCCACCACCACCATCCCGAAGCGCATGCTCGTGGTCGCGATTCCGGCCACCTCGTCGGGCCGGGCTGCGGCGCGGGCCACGACCTCGCGCGCGGCGTCTGCCAGCCGGCTGCGCAGGTCGGCGTAGTTCAGGTCGTAGCCGAGCCCCCCGGTGCCGGGCGCCGAGGGGTGCTTCCAGGCGCGGAAGGCGCTCCAGCACTCGCCCGAGTCGGCGTTCACCAGCAGCGCGCGGCCGCCTCCGCCTCCGGCGTCGAGTCCCATCAGGAAGCGGCGGGTCATGCGGACGTCTCCTCTGCGCCGAGTAGCCGCCGCGTGATGCGCAGCACTTCGCCTCGGTGGATCTTCAGCTGCTCTCTGCCCAAGGGATCGAAGCCGTCGTTGGGAATCAGGCCCGGCATCGCCGCCACGAAGAACACGGTGGTGCCCACCACGGCGCTGGCCAGGTGTACAGGATCGATGGGGTGCGCGCGCGCCAGGGGATCGCCGCGGGTCTCGTCGCGGAGGCGCTCCACCAGGGCCACGAACGGTTCGATGTGTCGCATCAGCGCCGGGGGCGTCTCCGGCGACGCGTCGGCCACCTCGCGCAGCAGGAGCCGGGCCAGGCTGGGGCGTGCGCCCACGTAGTCCACCCAGGCGCCGACACCGGCCTCGATGCGCGCCAGCAGCGGACCGGGCGGGGCGAGTGCGGCCTGGAGGCGCTCACGGAACCCCTCGAGGACACCGGACAGGACCGCGTCGTAGAGCTCCCGCTTGTCGCGGAAGTGATAGACGATCGAGGCGCGGCGGATGCCCACGGCCTCGGCCACGTCCTCCAGGCGGGTGGCACTGAAGCCGCGCTCGGCGAAGCGGGTCTCGGCCGCGTCGAGGATGGAGGCTCGCGTGCGCTCGGCGCGCGAGGTGCGGGGGGCGGGTTGGGCCATGGGGATTTTCTACCTGCGCGCAGGTAGAAGGTCAAGCGCCGGCGTCTCGGCAGGGCTCCAACCGCGCCGAATCGCGTCGGCGCACGCCTGGCCAGCGGGAGGACACGGCCGCGTGCACGCCAAAGAAAGAGCCGGCGGCCGCTTTCGCGACCGCCGGCTTGGATCTCGAGCTCGCGCGGGGACTAGCTGCGCTT